>JAUYSE010000130.1 GCA_030696465.1 Legionellaceae bacterium | reverse complement strand
TCATGCTGGTGGTGGACCAAATTTTGGCTGGACTTTTTACGCGCCATTATCCACAAAATTTGCACCGCCGAGTACTGATTTTATGATTTTTTCGATTCATATGATGGGTCTTTCTTCCATTATGGGTTCTATTAATATCATCGCTACTATATTGAATTTGCGGGCACCTGGCATGACCTTGATGAAAATGCCACTTTTTGTGTGGACCTGGCTTATTACCGCTTTTTTACTGATTGCCATTATGCCTGTATTGGCGGGTACCGTGACAATGATGTTAGCCGATCGGCATTTTGGTACGAGTTTTTTTGATGCAGCGGGTGGCGGAGATCCTATTTTATTTCAGCACGTTTTTTGGTTTTTTGGGCATCCAGAAGTATATGTATTGGTCTTGCCTGCCTTTGGTGTAATATCAGAAATTATTCCTACTTTTAGTCGGAAGCGATTGTTTGGATACCATTTTATGGTATACGCAACGATTAGTATTGCAGCGCTTTCTTTTATAGTATGGGCGCATCATATGTTTACCAGTGGAATACCACTGGGTGCAGAGTTATTTTTTATGTACACCACGATGCTTATAGCGGTTCCTACCGGAATTAAAGTATTTAATTGGGTTGCCACCATGTTTAGAGGGTCTCTAACGTTTGAAGCCCCAATGTTATTTGCGGTGGCATTTGTATTTTTGTTTACGATAGGTGGCTTTACAGGATTAATGCTGGCCTTAGTGCCTTCTGATTATCAATATCAGGATACCTATTTTGTGGTGGGACATTTTCATTATGTATTGGTTCCTGGGGTGATTTTTGCTTTGTTTGCCGCAACGTATTATTGGATTCCAAAGTGGACAGGTCATTACTATAATGAATGTTTAGCGCGATGGCATTTTTGGTTGTCGGTTATTTCTGTTAATGTGGCTTTTTTCCCTATGCATTTCTTGGGCTTAGCGGGTATGCCACGGCGGATCCCTGATTATGCCTTACAATTTACAAACTTTAATATGGTCTCAAGTATTGGCGCATTTATATTTGGTTTTTCACAGCTATTATTTTTAATAAATGTGATAAAAACTATGCGTGGTGGACCAGTCGCCAGTGCTCAAGTCTGGGATGGCGCAAGAGGTCTGGAATGGACATTACCTTCTCCTCCTCCTTACCATACGTTTACAACGCCACCGACAGAGATTCCGTAATTGAGTAAAAAATACGCAAAAAACGCACGTACAGTAGTATTATTAGGTTTATTGGTGTTAGGGATGTTTGGCTTTGGCTTTGCTTTGGTTCCTATTTATAAGAGTATGTGTCAGGTATTGGGAATTAATGGTAAACCGGCAATGTTAGTAGCGGATTATGATGAATCTACCGCAAAAATAGCCTTAGATAGACAGATACAAGTGCAATTCGTGGCCACGAATAACGGAAATGTGTCGTGGAAGTTTTACCCTAAGACACAAAAAGTAACTGTGCATCCTGGAAAAGTAGCGCATTTAGCTTTTTATGCAGAAAATACTACGGATCATATGATGACCGTACAGGCGATTCCAAGCGTCACACCAGGCATCGCCGCAAAATATATTAAAAAAACAGAATGTTTTTGTTTTACAAGACAGACATTGGGTCCACACGAAGCAATGGATATGCCACTATTGTTTTTTGTTGATCCTGACTTACCCAAAAAAATAATAACGATTACATTGTCCTATACGTTATTTGATGTAACGGATAAGGTTTAACAGGAGAAAGTAGATGGGTGCAGCCGGTTCATATTATATTCCTAAACCGAGTCATTGGCCTTTGGTGGGCTCTATCGGATTGACTACTTTTTTGGTGGGTTTTGCTTCTACCTTACATCATGATTGGTATGGTCCCTATCTTTTGGGTATCGGATTGATTGTTTTTTTAATGATGCTTTCTGGTTGGTTAACGGAAGTTATCTATGAAAATGGTAAAGGGTATTACAACTTACAGGTTGATCATTCCTTTCGCTGGGGAATGTGTTGGTTCATTTTTTCTGAAGTCTGTTTTTTTGGTGCGTTTTTTGGTGCGCTTTTTTTTACAAAGTATTGGTCGCTGCCTTTATTAGGCGGAGATTACCATCCGATGACGCATTTATTGATTTGGCCAGATTTTAAATTACAGTGGCCTTTACTACATAATCCTAATAATCAGATATTTTTTGGTGCTCAAGAGGGGATGGAGCCTTGGGGACTTGCGGCCATCAATACCTTATTATTATTGACGTCAGGGATTACGATTACGTGGGCGCATTGGGCTCTGAAATTATGTAAACAAAAACAACTTATTTTTGCGATGTTGTGCACCATTGCTTTGGGTATTTTGTTTTTATTTACACAAGGTTATGAATATTATAATGCCTATACAGAAATGGGTCTTACTTTAGGTGCAGGAATATATGGAAGTACCTTTTTTATGCTAACAGGGTTCCATGGTTTGCACGTGACTATTGGTACGATTATGTTAATAGTGATTACCGTGCGTTGTGTTAAGCATCATTTTACGCCAGAGCGGCATTTTGGATTTGAAGGGGTTGCTTGGTACTGGCATTTTGTAGATGTGGTGTGGTTATTTCTCTTTATATTTGTGTATTGGCTATAGTTACAGAGTCCATTTTAAAAAAACAAATAAGACATTGCCGACGTTATGTTTTCCGGGGACATAGGCGGCCATAATAGCCGCTTTTCGATATTGTATGGATGCTGCTGGCAAAATCCCGGGAAAAGGGATGCCGTTCGCCACGTCGGGTCGTTGAGTAATAGCGATCGTGTATCCCCCCCCAATACGAAAAGGACGCTCTGGTGCGGTTGTTTTGAGAAAGGCATATCCTGCAAAGGTTTGAGGATAGCAATGAGAATCTCGAAAAACCATGGCATATAAGGCATGCCAATGTCCATTTTCAGTATAAATTGCTTTTCCTAGACCGCCACCCCAAGCATTCTCATTGTAAGTCTTAAGACGATCCTCGTCATAGGTATAACGGTTATGCCAGGCATAACCAGAAAGATACAGCTCATTTTTCCCCTCAAACCATATGTCATGCAGGGTTTGTTTGATCTCCTGAAGTAAATTGGGTTTATGGGGCGAGGACGGCTCCGCAGCAAAGCTTTGGACAACAACGATGCCGAGAAATAAAAATTTTATCAAGGAAGTGAGCGATAAGTTTTTAATAACTGGTTGCATCCGTATATATAATCATAAAAGGTAGAGTAAAAAGTATATAAGATTATTTATTCTAATACTATGGCGCTCGACATGAAGCACAGCGCAAATGCATATTATGAGGAAAATTAGCATGTTCTATCCGAGCCATGACCGTGAGGGAGCGGAGTAGTTAAGCTGTCGCATCAACTGCTCCGCTCCCTCACTGTTCGCGGCTCGGATTTATTTTGGGGTTGAATGGGAATAACTAGTATGAAGGTTGGAAGTCTTGCAACGCAGATTGGATGGCATGTATTTTAGTGAAACATTCGGCATACTCACTTTCCCAAGTAGAGTCTATGACAATTCCACCTCCTGCATAGGCATATAATTGAGAGTTTTGGGCGATGAGTGTCCGAATAGCAATGTTACTATCGAGTCGACCATGCGCAGAATAATAAAAAATATTGCCACAATAGATACCACGCGCAGAATGCTCGACTTCATTGATAACACGCATCGCCTCTAGTTTTGGGGCTCCAGTAATAGATCCACCCGGAAAGCAGTGTTGCAGTGCTTCTGCAGGAGATATACCGTTTTTTAAGGTGGCATGCACATCACTGACTAAATGATGTAAGCCGGTATAACTTTCAATGGCTAATAGACGTGGTACTTGTACGGAGCCTACAGTGGCGATTTTAGAGAGATCATTACGTAAGAGGTCTACTATCATGACGTTTTCAGCTCTATTTTTTTCACATTGCTGCAGAGCCTCTTGGATGGTTTGATCAATAATTGGATCAGCAACTCGTTTTGCAGTGCCTTTGATCGGGGATGCAATAACTTGGTTTTTATCGATAGTCAGGAAACGCTCTGGAGAAAAACAGAGAATATGGGCCTCGGGAAGCTGTAGTAAGGCCGCGTAAGGCATAGGATTGTGCTGTTGAATGGTTTGATATAAAGCAAATACATCCCCCGAAAAGCTACTTTGAAATGCCTGCGTAAAATTTACTTGATAGCAGCGGCCTTGTTGCAACGCAGTTTGAATAGTAGAGAAACCGGCTTGGTATTGTTCGGTGCTCATCATTGGGGTAAATGCTGAGTGTATAGTGGCCTCTGGCTGGCTTTGGCTCTGCCATTGTTGTAAGACATCCTTAATAATTGATTGTGTGCTAGCGTCACGATGTGCGGCAAATAAAATGGTTTCTTTCTTCTGATGATCGCGCAGAATCGCCCAATCATATAATCCAAAATAGACACAGGGTAATTTATCTAAACCGGGTAATGTCGGAGGAATATATTGGGTTTGTGTATAGGCCCCTACATCATAAGCAAGGTATCCTATCACTCCGCCTTGAAAAGGAATATCTAAGGATAGATCTTCATGAGGCACTAAGCTTTCTAAAATTTCAAAAGGTTTACAGTGAGGGAGATCTTGAAGCAAACACTGAAATACATCATAGGGTTTTGCGGTGAGTATATCGTAACGTCCAAGATGAGCGCTTTCTAATAAAATAGCCCCGGGCCACTGACGTATTTCATGATAATAGTCATGAAACGAAGCAGAATAGGGCAGAGAATGTGTCGTATATCGCATGAAATGAGATCGCTATGCAGATCAGGTTTCAGGTAAGGTGACCCCTGTTTGTCCTTGGTATTTGCCTTTTCTATCGCGGTAAGATACGGCGCAAGGCTCATTGGCACCCAGGAAAATCATTTGCGCAACCCCTTCAAATGCATAAATTTTAGCAGGGAGGGGGGTGGTGTTGGAAAATTCTAAAGTGACATGTCCTTCCCACTCAGGCTCTAAGGGGGTGACATTCACAATAATGCCACAACGCGCATAGGTTGATTTTCCGACACAGATGGTAAGGACATCTCTGGGTATTCGGAAATATTCAACGGTGCGAGCGAGCGCAAAAGAGTTTGGTGGGATGATACAGACGTTTGACTCAAGGTCGACGAAACTGCCTTTATCGAAATCTTTGGGATCAACAATTGCAGAGTTGATGTTCGTGAAAATTTTGAATTCGGAGGCGCAACGTACATCGTAACCATAGCTGGAGAGCCCATAAGAAATAATGCGTTGATCATGATGCATTCTGACTTGGCTTTTTTCAAATGGGGAGATCATGTCGTGCTCCAAGGACATGGCCTCAATCCAGCGATCAGATTTGATGGACATTGCGTTTTTCTCCTAGAAAAAGATACCAATCTGTGCCAGTACGGTATCTGCGTTTCTACCCGTTCCGACAGTATTTTGATTTACGACATCAACGGGTGCCGCACCATTGGCGTAAGTGTTACTACCATACCCGATATCGTGACGATATTCTAGACTTTCAACGGTGTCTTTCCATATGGATATATTATACACCGCATTAATACTTTGCTCAGGAAGGTTGAGTGCCAGTGCTTGTCGAGAGTATTGATAACCCGCAGAGATAGAAGCCGGTTTATCGAAAGAGCGGAAAGTAACACCAGCTTCTATTTGTCCTGCTTGTGGTTTAGCAGAACGACCATTATAACTGAGGTCTTCAACTCTAAAAGATTCGGTCATGCTCGCCCATTCTGCAGTAAGGCTGAAACGATCATAACTCACGTTTCCATGAAGATCGATGGCGGGTTTCTTTGCAACCGCTTCGTTACCGTTGGTTGCTGAGCCAAAACCGCCGAAGGTGGTATAGGGTACTGAATCATTAAATTGCATGCCTGCAGCATCGTTCACTGAGGATATAAAACCAGCGCCCACTTCACCAATCGCTTTATTGAGGTTGAAAATATAGCCAGCATTCAAGCCACCAACCCCAGAGTGCCCTAAAGTAGTATCAGACTTAAACGCATAGATTGCGGCAAATGGGCCGGTATCGGTTTGAGATTTATAACCAAAGATAAAAGGTCTGGTTTTGGTTCGAAACATCAGCATGGGTAATGTTGGGGTGACCATCGCGCTAGAGTAACGACCAAAAGGTGCGTATAACTGACCCACTGTGGCATAAAAAGGTGTTTTTTCTA
>JAUYSE010000016.1 GCA_030696465.1 Legionellaceae bacterium | reverse complement strand
TATCACTCATGACGCCACCACCGGTGCAAGTAAGCATCCCAATAACAATAGAAACAAGCAGAGTTTGATGATAAATTTGTGCAATGGATAAACCAGATATCATGAAAGAGACTAAGCCTAAAGTATCTAAAATGTCAAATATTTTTTTTACAAGAGGTTTTTTTAAATATTGCTGGAGTAAACGATAAAAGATAAATGAGGTAAATCCAATTATTAAAGCCATATAAATATACCAATTATTTTGCATCCAAAAAATAGGTTTATTTAATAAAAGATCACGAATAGTTCCCCCACCCACACCGGTGACTGCGGTTAATAAGAGAACTCCGGCAATATCCATTTCTTTTTCTATGGCAAAAATGCTCCCGGACAGCATAAAAGAAATGATCCCCAAAAACTCGAAGAAGAATAAAATAGTTTTTTGTGTCATCAATGAATGCTCTCCTTGATTGAATGGCCCTTATTTACCAAAATAGAGTCTAATGGTTTGATATAAAATTAATCATATATTCATATATATTTAATCGCAGTTTTCATCTAATAGGATACTGGTGTCAAGTTTTATTCGTGTGAGACAAAAGCTACTTTTGAAACATTTCACATTTTGATAATTCACAAGGACCCGACGGATGAACTCATCGTAAGCAACAATATCGGCAACATGAACCATTAAAAGATAATCAACTTCTCCAGAGATAAAGTAACATTGTTTTATTTCGGGGTATTCCTGCATTTTTTGTTCAAAATGAGCGAGTAGTTCTTCGCTTTGTTTTTCAAGAGAAACATGAATAGCCACTATTAAATTTTGATTTATTTTAAAAGGATCTACGAGTGAGACATCTTGAACAATAATACCAAGTTCACGTAATCTTCGTACTCGACGCAGGCAAGGAGGGGGAGATATATTGACCAACGCAGCTAATTCTAAGTTTGTTAATTGATTGTTTTTTTGTAGTAAATTTAGGATTTTTTTATCTATTTTATCAAGTTTGATTGGCTTATTGCGATCTATAGTTTTTTTTTGATCTTTTTGTGTTTTTTTGCTTGTTTTTTTCATATATTTCTCTTTTTTTAAAATAAATACGAAATATTTGGTTTTATTGAGATTGTTTTTTGAAATTTATTTTCAATTATTTTGTGATATTGTATTTTTTAGTAAGAGAGAGGTCAATAAAAATAAATTACAGGGGTTTGTTATGAGTAGAATAGCCAGATTTGTATATTGTATATTAAAAATTTGGATTAAAGGCGTATTTGAATTAGCGCCATCGCCTATAGAAAATAACTACAAGAACCTGATCCCTATCGCTATAGTAAGAAGAGTTGAGAAAAAGTGATACGGGTTAGAAGTCAAAAGACTTCTAACCCGTTTTCTTATGCTACATTTCGTAGTACAGTGGCCGCCGCTTTGATAGTCGCATCAATATGACTTTTATCATGCGCACTGGAAACAAAACCGGCTTCATACATAGACGGAGCAAGATACACCCCTTGCTCGAGCATGCCATGATAAAAACGTTTAAAGAGGGGCTCGTCCGATGCGGCAACTTCTTGGAAGTTACGAACTGCGGGAAGGCTATTAAAGCAAAAACCAAACATGCCACCACGCGAATCTGCAGTGAAAGGAATTGCCAAGGATTGTGCAACCTCACTTAAGCCATCGACCAACAGCCGTGTCATATGGCTTAAATGATCAAAGAATCCAGCGTGTTCTATTTCAGATAAAGTGGCTAAACCTGCTGCCATAGCTAAAGGATTTCCGGATAGAGTTCCCGCCTGATAAACAGAGCCTTCAGGGGCCAGATGCGCCATAATTTCTTTTTTACCACCAACAGCACCCACCGGCATGCCTCCGCCAATGACTTTACCCAGTGTGGTTAAATCAGGCGTAATATTATATAGGGCTTGTGCACCACCAAGGTCCACTCTAAAACCAGTCATGACTTCGTCAAAAATAAGTAAGGCACCATATTGTGTGCATAAGCTACGTAACGCTTCGAGAAAACCTTTTTCAGGGAGTACAAACCCCATGTTTCCGGCAATAGGCTCTAAAATAATACCGGCAATATCTTCCGGGTGGTTTTTAAAAAATGCAGTGATTTGTGCAATATCGTTAAAATCTGCGGTTAAGGTATGTTCGGTAATGCTGGTAGGGATTCCGGGGGTAGAAGGAATACCTAAGGTTAATACACCAGAGCCAGCTTTTACGAGCAGGCTATCGTTATGCCCATGATAGCAACCATTCAATTTAATGATTTTATTGCGATTAGTATATCCTCGGGCCAAGCGAATGGCGGTCATGGTGGCTTCTGTACCAGAATTTACCATGCGAATTTTTTCAATTGAAGGCATGAGGGTAATAATTTTTTCGGCTAATTGCACTTCTAGTTCAGTAGGTGCGCCAAAACTCATCCCATAATTTAGAGTATGGCTTGCTGCCGCGATTACTTTAGGATGACAATGTCCTAAAATCAGTGGCCCCCATGAGCCTACATAATCAATATATCGATTGTTATCTACATCGATAAGATAAGGTCCTTGACCTTGTTTAAAAAAAATAGGATGACCACCAACTCCTTTAAAGGCACGCACAGGAGAGTTGACTCCCCCTGGAATAAGCGTTTGTGCTTTAGTGAAAAGCTCGAGTGAGCGTTGGTGTGACATAGGGGCTCCTTAGTGGTATATGAGAGAGGATTTATATGCTCGGCATTATACATTAAATTGAGAATGAGTCACCAATGGGCGGGTTGCCTCACTTGCTTTTTTGTACATAAACTATATGATACTGCAAATATTTTTGCTTATTTTCAAGAGAGACCTTTCTGATATGCGGACTTCATTTTCAAAAATTGCAGCAATAGTCGGAATCATTTTCATCGCTTATTTAGGTTTCGCGCAGTCAGGAAATAATGCAGTGAAGATACAGGCCCCGTTATTTGGAGATTTAAGCTCTTATTCACATCCTATTTCAACGCAAGTGCCTTTAGCGCAACGCTTTTTTAATCAAGGTTTGGTCCTTTTTTATGGCTTTGAATGGAATGAATCTATTCGATCTTTTCGCGAGTCTGCACGGCTAGATCCCAATTGTGCTATGTGTTATTGGGGTATTGCCCTGGCCTTAGGATCAAAAATAAATGCGCCGCGTTCTGGTTACGAATATCAAGAGGCAAAAACGGCCATTGAAAAAGCGTTGTCGCTTAAAGATAAAACTACGCCCATAGAAAAAGCCTATATTGAAGGCTTAGCCTTGCGTTTTCAACATAAACCCCAAAAAGTAGTGGCGAAGACCTCTGTGTTTAGCTGTCATATTTCTAGTGCGAGTTTTGATACTTCCTCTAAAGAAGAAATTTTAAATTATGCGCATGCGATGAAGGCAATAGCGAAACAATATCCTAGTGAAAATGATGCAAAAGCACTATACACGTTTGGTATCTTTGACGTGATTAAATGGAATTTCTGGGATCCGAATGGCGTTATCAATAAATTGACGCCAACCATCATTCAAACCTTACAAACGATTTTGAAAAGTGATCCGTATCATGCGGGTGCCAATCATTATTATGTGCATGTCATGGAGTCCTCCAAAACGCCAGAAAAAGCTTTGGAAAATGCTGATCGTTTAAAAACCTTGGTTCCTGGGTCAGAACATTTAATCCATATGCCCGGGCATATTTATTTCCGAACGGGCCGCTACCATGACTGCAGCCTTTCCAATATGGAAGCGATTAAAACCTTTAATAAATATAATAAAACTTGTCGAGATCAAGGATTCGAGCCAGAGATTAATTATTTGTATCTGCATAACTTTGATTTTTTACGCACCACTGCGGTGATGGAAGGTCGTAAACACTTAGCCTTCTCTGCTGTACATAAAATGTTACAGTCCCCTTTTCCGGAGTGGTTAGCACAGCAACCTGCATTACAATGGTTTATTCCTATGCCTTATTATATGGAAACGCGTTTTGGTGAATGGGATGCGGTATTGAAAGAACCTAAGCCAGACGAGAAATATGTGTATGCGATAGGTATGTGGCGTTATGCTCGTGGCTTAGCATTTTTACATAATCAAAAAATAAAAAATGCCGAAAGAGAATCGCAGGAGTTACATAAGATTGTACAAGCCGGACCGACGAATCAAAATTTACAAAAAGACGGGATTGAACTTTTAAAAATTGCCAATAATGTCTTAAAAGCCGGGCTCGCGGATCAAGCGGGGGATGGGGAATTAATGATAAAATACATTCAAACCGACGTAAAAGTTCAACTTTATATGGGCTACCATGAGCAGCCAGATTGGTATTTCCCCGTGAAAGAAGTGTTGGCAGGAGCCTATTTAAAATGGGGCAAAGCGAAAGAAGCTAAAGCCATGTATGAAGAAGACTTACAGGATTATCCCAAAAATGGTTGGGCCTTATATGGTTTAGCAAAAAGTTTGCGTGCCTTAGGGGAAAACAGAAAAGCAGCGGCGGTTGATCAAGCGTTTAAAGAAGCTTGGCGATATGCAGATATTCCGGCACCGGTGTCGTTACTCCCTGAAAAAAAGTAAAGGGGGTAACATTTTTCAGATGGTATCCGAGCCGTGACCGTGAGGAAGCGGAGCAGTTGGATCCTGAGTAAAATGGCGGATGACGTGCCTTTATAAATCAGAATAGCACAAGGAATTCCCGCCTGATTATATTAGTGGTACCAAGGCTTATCGA
>JAUYSE010000089.1 GCA_030696465.1 Legionellaceae bacterium | reverse complement strand
AACATGTTTCTGCCAGTAATGTTCCTTGTCCAGCTTCCTTGTCAATTCTGTGATCTTCATCCATGCCTCCTTGAAAATGTTTCGGCATAGTGAAGCATATCTCTTGACTCAGCGGTAGATGGGGTTCCTTAGACGCTTACGATACAAAAGAAAGTGACATTCTAACAGTTGATGGAATTGCAAACAGAATTACTAGCACTCTCCAAAGTTTATACGGGGTATCACCATGATTACAACGCAAAATTTAATTAAAGCGCTGAAGAATGCAAGGCTGCTTTATTCAAACGAATACTCATTCCCAGCACTCACGCTGAATATTTGCCATAAAGAATTTAATATCGATGATTATGACAATAATCTTACCGTAGTTAGCAAGTTGACGGAATTAGACGTTGACACATTAAGCGAGGCCATCAACCAACCTCTCATAAACGTTCAATTTTTTTGCTCTCCTGAGGAAGCGCCGCCTGCATTTGAGAACGTTTCAGATTCATGGCTTGCGCTGGTTGCAGAGAGCTATCTTCAAGAAAAATGTAAACCTTCGAGTATTCTTCATGATGGAGGAATAAGAGCAATACATTTTTATGGGTATAAAGGCGGACAAGCTCGCACTACAACTCTTGCAATCACAGCAAAACGACTTGCCGACAGAGGCCTTCGCGTGCTGGTGGTTGATGCCGATATCGAAGCCCCCTCTCTCCATGTTCTTTTCAATTCTGCCATCCCCCAACTCTCGGCATCATTGATGGGCTTGTGTGATCGAATTGGCGATATTAATCCAATAACAACATACTCAGGTCAAGACGGAGGTATTATTGAACTCATTGGATGCCGCCCTTCGAGCCAAGACTTTGATATAGACTTTATGGCATTCGCCCTCAATACAGCTCTCGATCCTTCTGTGCTACGAAAAGCTTTTGAAAAACTTCGTGTCTATGCAAACAAAAATAGTTTATGGGACGTTGTCTTAGTTGATCACCGTACCGGAGTGGCACCATCTGTCTTACCTACCATGAATGCGTGGCCGGGATCTGCGGTCATGAGTCTTAGGCCAGACGGCTTATCACTCCCAGCAATACCAATTGCAAGGATTCTTTTTAGTATTTATCCTCCCTTCCCTGGAGCATTTGTAAGTTTTTCGATTGATCCTGAGGCCCGTAAAGAACAAATCACTGGTCGCGAAGGGCAAGTGCGTGAGGCTTTCTTGAAAGTTCTCGCAGAGGCAATAGAGGCAGGAGCCGAAGTCCCGGATGAAATCGATCCAGACGTATTGGAACAGAGCTTTATTACTTGGTATTTCGATCGCGCAATGTTGGAATCAGAACTTCCAGATTATTCGAGGCTTTCCAAAGACAATCAACACTCAATTTCAGACTTAATTCAAATACTTGGTATCGATGAGTTAACACGTCGTACTTCCTTACAGCCTGTCCTAGAAAACAACAAAAAAACGCACCCAAGAACTCCGAGCGGTGCAACGGATTCAGGCTGGTTTATTGAGACTAAGGAAATAGCTAATTTAATGCAGCGTAGCTCTTCTATTGCTTATGTCTTCGGCAGAAAAGGCACTGGTAAAACTCGAATTTATCGTGAAATGCACCTTCGAGAATTTGCAATACCGTTGTTTGCAGCCTCAGACTATAAAGACGGTGGTCTTCGATCTCAGTCCCTTATATCTCAAGAACTATTAAAATACTGCGATGAGGAATATGAAATCTTTTGGTGGGAATTACTTAGCTGCGCCCTTTCGGTCAATTGTGACAACACGCGCATTGAAAAAGAGGTGGAAGCTAGAATAATTGAATATATTAAACCAGATATCCAGATACCACGCAGCAAACTAATTCTATATTCTCACATTAAAACCATGGTCAAGCCGACCATTTTTCTAATCGATGGTGTCGAAACAGCCGTTAATTCGAAAGACACAAAGAGGTTTGTTGAAGCACTTTTTCGCTTTCTGAGCACGATCCAGAATGATGCGAGCTTGAACGAGAAAATTCAATTTAAATTATTTATTCGCCCGGATTTGAGTGTTGGTATACAGAACATTGAACAACAGATAGCTGGCAGGAAAGTTGACCTTAGATGGGATGAAGCTGCAATATTTAATTATATGCTCGCTGAAGTTGAAAGGAATGATTGGTTTAATTCGAATTTCGAAGAAGCGTGCAAAAATATCTCGAAAGAGAAAGCTGCTGTTAAAGAAGCACGCCTTGAACGTGATGATTATGAAACTATTATCCATCAGATTTTCCCGAAAAAAATTCGCCGTAACAATTTACTGACAATGACTTTTTTACGCACCTACTTTTCAGATTCCGTAAGCGAAGGTGATAAACGTTCATCATTCTATCCAAGAGTTATAGGCTCCTTCCTAGAGTTTGTTACGAAATTTTGCGAAAAAAATCCAGGGGAAGCTCTTGATAATGATGGTAAAGTTTCCCACTCGGTAATTTTGGCGGCATTTGAAAATGCTTCGCAAGCTTTTATAGATGAAATTAAACAAGAACTGTATTTCGCCCTCAACTTGTCGAACGACCAAGCACCAAATCAGCTTCTTGTGGATGAGTTAATTTTGTCACTTTCTGGAATGCAAACCCCATTTATTTTGGATGATTGCATAGATAAATTACAAACGAAACTTGGTTCTGCGGGAGTAACCGTCAAGTCATTACGTGATGCATTACGTCAAATGAAAGATATGGGTATCTTTGAAATCCATCCTTCTGACGCCCGCAAGTGGCGAGTTGGGAGGCTATTCAAAGAAGCATTGCGAATGAAGTATGTGCGATAACTGAAATCAGCTTAAAATGGCAGAAGTAACGCATTCTAATAGAAAGGAGGACAATTGTAAAAACCAGGGGCCAGGCCACGGTTTTTAGCCGGGCGAGGGGTCAGGCGAGGGGTCAGGCGAGGGGTCAAGGCGAGGGGTCAGGCGAGGGGTCAAATCTGCCGTTGGCTTTTACAATGAAGCGCTGCAAAACACTACATCCTAAAATAACAAACCATTACCTTCAAAACCCATCCATGT
>JAUYSE010000112.1 GCA_030696465.1 Legionellaceae bacterium | reverse complement strand
TATAAACCGCCACACTTACAAGATGCACAGTTGTTACTTTCTATAGAACAACAACCCACGCGTATACGATCATTAGATAAAAAAGGCATCCATAGTGAGTTTTATTTATTTGGATTACACAAGCTTATTTTTAAAAATATGCCGTTGGCGATTCAATATTGGCAGAAAGCACAGCTCAATGACTCCCAAAATCAAGCATTTATTAGCTATGTGGCGTTACATAAAGCCGTACATAATCAACCTGATGCCAGTCAATGGTTTGCGAAGCTCCGCCCAGCCTACTACAACGACGATCTTATTGAGTGGCGTATCCGAGATGCCCTTAAGCAACATCGTTGGGAAGATGTTCGTCGCCTCTCACAATTAAATAGCCATAAAGACGAAGCCATCTGGCAATATTGGTTAGCGCGCGCTTTAGATGCGCAGGGCCATACCCTAGAAGCAAAAAAAATATATACCAATCTCGCCTCTCATAAAAATTATTATTATGGCTTTTTAGCCAGTATGAGGCTACATCAACCCTGGAAAGTCAATCAACAAACCTTGCCTATTCAAACGCAACATATCCGAGCTTATAAACCCATCACCGATACCATTAAACAACTGTATTTAAAACACGACACTCGCCAAGCCAACCAATTATTACAAGACTTTATCAGCGAGCTTCCCAGCAATGAAAAAGCCGCAATCTTATATTGGGTATTGACCGATCTCAAATGGTACGGGAAAGCCGTCACCTTAAGTGACAACGATGATTTACGCGCTTATACTTCCTTACGCTTTCCATTACTCTATCGGAGCTGGATTCAAAAAATGGCGAAGCAATATCAACTCTCGCCAGCATTTATCTATGCGGTGATTCGTCAGGAAAGTGGATTTTATGAAACCATAGGCTCCAGTGCTGGAGCACAAGGTATTATGCAAATTATGCCTGACACCGCCAAAATGATCTCAAGATTCGCGCACATTCCTTATAGAAACGCGGCTGAATTATCATCCTATGATAAAAACATACAAATGGGTACGGCCTATTTGCATCACTTGGCCATTTTGTTTAACCAACAACCGGTACTCATGTTAGCCGCCTACAATGCAGGTCCTCGTCAAGTACACCGATGGTTGGCTCACAATGAACAACAAGAAGTGGATATTTGGATAGAGTCCATTCCATGGCGTGAAACGCGAAACTATATCAAAAATATTGTGATGTTTTATTTAATCTATCAAGATATTTTGAAGGAACCGACTAATTATCCGCGCTTGCTGAAACCGGTTGAGGGATGAGATCGCTTGTTGGGCCAAGGCCCAACTTACAGTGTCTTTCAGCGCACCTCTAATAATCTCTGCATATACGCTTCGTGTGCAACACGCTCCTCTTCTGACACTGGGATAGTTATGGCGTTTGCAAGCAAGCTTGGAATCATCTCTGGGGTCGATTTTATCTCAGAGGCACTCTCTTCTTCTTGTGCAAAAAAATCAATCTGCCCCCCGGTCATGGCAAGGTAGACGTCCACTAGAATTTCAGCATCCAGTAAGGCGCCATGTAAACGCCGATGCGTGTTCTGTATTCCATAACGCTTACAGAGTGCATCTAAATTATTGCGCTGTCCTGGGTGCTTCGCGCGCGCTAACACTAAGGTATCCAGTACCGTCACATATTCATATACCGATTTTGGCCATTTTGTCGCCAAAAATTCTGCATTCAAAAAACCCATATCAAAGGATGCATTGTGGATCACTAGCTCAGCACCCTCTATAAACGCTAATAAATCTTCTATGCGCTCTTTAAATAAGGGTTTATCCTCTAAAAAATTATTGCTCAAGCCATGCACCCGAAAAGCACCTTCATCTACCGCACGCTTTGGGTTCAAATAAGTATGAAAATGCCGTCCTGTACGTTTTCGATTCAGCAGTTCTACACAACCTATTTCAATAATCTTATGTCCCTGTATCGGATCTAAGCCCGTGGTTTCTGTATCCAAAACAACTTGTCTCATGATAATTCCTCTATGGCGCTATTAGCGAGCGCATCCGCCAGCTCATTTTCTGGGTGACCTGAATGGCCCTTGACCCAATGCCAAGATATTTGATGTTGTAAGTTTAGACTATCCAGCGCTTGCCATAAATCTACATTTTTTACGGGCTCTTTTTTAGAGTTGACCCAACCAGAACGCTTCCATCCTGATAGCCATTCGGTCATGCCTTTACGTAAGTATTGAGAGTCAGTAAAAAGATCTACCTGACAAGGACGCGTTAAACTTAAAAGCCCTTGAATGGCGGCGGTTAGCTCCATACGATTATTGGTGGTAAATGCCTCACCACCTTTCAGGGTTTTTTCATGCCCTTGATAACGCAGTAAAACCCCCCATCCACCTTTCCCCGGATTCCCCTTACAGGCTCCATCCGTATACATCTCAACTGTATCTGCCCCCATTTTTCCTCACACATCCGGATAACAAATTTTCATATAACGATAAAACGTTCCCTGTGCCGCCAACACTGATAACACGAAGCCAGCTTTCCCATCCCACACACTACCTTGCAATATATAGTTTCTAAAAAACATCCATATACTGCCACAGATAGCGCGCCCCACACCATACCCTGACCTGGCACGTGTTGCTGCACTATAAGACGAATATTTATTCATTTTTTCAATAGCATGACTAAGATCGCGATAAGAGTCATGCCATATCGCTTGGGGGATACGCGCAATACGTGTTTTTGCTGGAAGCGTAATTTTTTCATGTACTTTATCAGGCGCATAATAGGCGCCTTCTCGTTTGAACAAGCGTACATGTCGCGTAGGACTACCTGAAAAACGTAACTGTTTACCATAAAAAGACAGACGAATAGGGATGCGATAGGCATCCCATTCATCAGAAGTTATTGCTTGTAAGATTGCTTTTTGTAATTCGCCATCTACGAGCTCGTCTGCATCGACATTCAAGACCCAAGGTTGGGTCGCTAACGCCAAGGCTCTTTGTTTTTGAACTCCGTAGCCCTGCCAGTCGGTAGAGTGCACGTGTGACGTAAATTCTTGGGCGATGGCCACAGTATCATCTGTACTGCCAGAATCTAATACAATCAATTCTGTTGCAAAGGCCACCGACTCCAAACAACGACGAATCACCCTTGACTCATTTTTAACAATAACAATCACACTCAACATCTAACAAATGCCCTCTCTATGCGTATCAAAGTATAATTTTCCTTCCCGCAATTCTAGAGTCACTTGTCCTCCATTGCTTAAGCTACCAAACAAGAGCTCATCTGCCAAAGGTTTTTTGACGTGTTCTTGAATAAGACGTGCCATCGGACGAGCACCCATTGCTTTATCATAGCCATTCTCTACTAGCCATTCTCGTGCCGCCAAATCTACCTTCAAGGTAACGCCTTTGCTACCCAGTTGTTCTTCTAGTTCCATAATAAATTTATCCACCACCAAGCCAATCGTTTTGACATCTAAAGGATCAAAATGAATAATCGCATCTAAACGATTACGGAACTCAGGTGTAAACTGGCGTCGAATCACTTCTGAAGCATCGGTACTATTATCTTGCAATGTAAATCCCATACTATTACGACTCATTTCATGCGCCCCAGCATTACTGGTCATGACCAAAATCACATGACGAAAATCAGCATGACGGCCATTGGTATCGGTAAGCGTACCATGATCCATGATTTGCAAGAGTAAGTTAAACACATCTGGATGCGCTTTCTCAATTTCATCGAGTAACAAGACCGCATGTGGATGCTTCGTCACGGCTTCTGTCAATAAGCCCCCTTGATCAAAGCCTACATATCCTGGAGGTGCGCCGATTAAACGAGATACCGTGTGTTTTTCCATATACTCTGACATATCAAATCGCAACAACTCTATGCCCAATAGGTTTGCCAACTGACGTGTCACTTCTGTTTTACCCACCCCGGTAGGACCAGAGAACAAGAAACATCCCACTGGTTTTTGCGGTTCACGTAAGCCAGATCGCGCTAACTTAATGGCTGAAGCGAGGGAGGTAATCGCTTTATCTTGACCATACACCAATAGTTTTAAATCTCGATCTAAGTTTTTCAAGGTGTCTTTTTCTTGGGCTGAAATTTTCTTCACCGGAATGCGTGCAATCTTCGCTACGACTTCCTCCACTTCAGACACACTAATAATTTTTTTGCGTTTGCTCACAGAGAGTAAGTTTTGGTACGCTCCTGCTTCATCTACCACATCGATGGCTTTATCTGGTAAGAAACGATCGTTCACATATTTAGCAGCAAGATCGACCGCCGCGCGTAAGGCTGGGATAGAGAATTTCACATTATGATGCTCTTCTAAGCGTGATTTAAGCCCTTTTAAAATTTCAAAGGTTTCATCTACGCTCGGTTCTAAAACATCAATTTTTTGGAATCGTCTCGCCAACGCACGATCTTTTTCGAAAACACCTCGATATTCTTGATAAGTGGTCGCTCCAATACACTTCAACTCACCATTCGCCAATAAAGGCTTAATGAGGTTAGACGCATCCATCACGCCACCTGATGCAGCACCAGCGCCAATGATGGTATGAATTTCATCAATAAATAATACAGAGCCAGCCTGTTGGGTCAGCTGTTTTAACACGGCTTTCAAGCGTTTTTCAAAATCGCCTCGATATTTTGTCCCGGCGAGTAACGCCCCTAAATCTAAAGAATATACCGTGCAACCGGCCATCGCTTCGGGGATATGTCCATCCACAATAGCGCGCGCCAGACCTTCCGCAATTGCGGTTTTTCCAACGCCGGCCTCGCCAACCAATAATGGATTATTTTTACGTCGACGACACAATACTTGAATACAGCGTTGCATTTCTTCGGTCCGCCCAATCAAGGGGTCAATTTTACCCGCACGAGCGCGACGATTTAAATTAATGCAATAATTATCTAGTGGAGATTCCCATTGTTCATTGCCACCATTTTCTTCATCACCAGTAGAACGATCTTCCCACTCTTTTTGATGGAATTTGGTTACTCCGTGAGAAATATAATTGAGAACATCTAAACGCGTCACATTTTCGCGTCGAAGAAAATAGACTGATTGGCTTTCTTGTTCGCTAAAAATAGCGGCCAATACGTTTGCCCCAGTAACCTCTGATTTTCCTGCAGATTGCACATGAAACACTGCACGTTGCAATACACGTTGAAACGCCAAGGTTGGTTGTGTTTCACGATCGACGACGTCTGCTGGAATTTTGGGGGTTGTCGCTTCAATATATTCTATCAAATCGCGGCGTAACGCCTCAATATTTGCATCACAGGCCTGCAGAACATTCCCCGCGGCAGGATTATCCAACAATGACAACAACAAATGTTCAACCGTCATAAACTCATGACGTTTCATCTTCGCTTCCTTGAAAGCAAGATTTAAAGTGAACTCAAGTTCTTTATTTAACATTGCTGTTACTCCTTTAGTTACATGCTCTCACGCATGTCTACCGCTCCTGTTCACTACAATACCGGCTGCATCACACACAACAACGGATGTTCATGCAACCTAGAGTAGGCATTCACTTGCGCTACTTTAGTCTCTGCAATATCTTTCGTAAAAACGCCGCATACCGCCCTACCAGCTTTGTGCACCTGCCACATCACTGCAACTGCGACGTCTTCACTCAGATAAAAAAAACGTCTTAATACCTCCACTACAAATTCCATCGGCGTATAATCATCATTTAGCAAGATCACCTGATACTGTTTGGGAAACGCATTTTGCGTTTCAATCTGTAGCGACGTTTGATGCGCCTCTTTTGTGAACACAGTATCCATGGTGCTTCTCAACCACTAAAATCATACACCCTTACTTATTTTTATAGACGGAAAATAGTAAATTAGCTAGTAAAAATATAAAATATTTTTAACTATTTTTTCCCATCTGCGCTATTATTTCTTTTGCGAAGCCAGAACAACTCACACAGGTAGCACCTGTCATTAAACGCTCGAAATCATAGGTCACTGTTTTTGCTAAAATAGCGGCCTCGATTCCGTGTATAATTAAATCAGCTGCTTCGGTCCACCCCATATGTCGCAACATCATTTCAGCAGATAATATAAGCGATCCAGGATTGACTTTATCTTGACCTGCATAGCGCGGTGCGGTTCCGTGTGTCGCTTCA
>JAUYSE010000109.1 GCA_030696465.1 Legionellaceae bacterium | reverse complement strand
AACTTTGAAACCAGCACTTACGGTAAGTGGATTTTGGCAGGAGAGCATGCTGTTTTGCGGGGTTGTCCGGCTTTAGTATTTCCGTTGTTGACGCATAAATTATTGTTACGCTATACCGTCGGCTCGGAGAGTTTACAAGCGAGTTATGCAGGACCTTCTGGTCAGACCATGCGTTGGCTTTTTTGGAGTGTTTTGGAGCGTGGCTTAGAACTACTTTCCTTATCATTAAATGCGATTTCAGGCACCTTCTATCTAGAGAGTAATATTCCTTTAGGCGTCGGCATGGGGGCTTCTGCTGCCTTGTGTGTAGCGGTGGCGAGATGGTTTTCGGCGCAAGATCTATTGGCAACCGAAAAAATATATAGTTTTGCTAAGCAGTTGGAACATCTATTTCATGGAAAAAGTAGCGGTTTAGATATCGCCGGAGTTTCTGCCACGCAAGGGGTTATATTTCAGCAGGATACCGTGGAGCCCATTGCACAGACATGGAAACCTTGTTGGGGCTTATCTTCTTGTGGACAGTTAGGGGTTACTTCGCACGCGATTGAACAGGTCAGTGCTTTATGGAAGAGAGATGCGGCTTTAGGGGCATGTATTGATCAGCAGATGAGAGACAGCGTGAGTTTAGCGCAACAATCGTTGGCGAGGGATAATGCATTACAGGATTTAGTGCACAGTGTGCGGAATGCGGCGGATTGCTTTCAAGCTTGGGGTTTGTTGAGTCCGCCTTTACAGCAGCATATACAGTATTTGTATGAGGCCGGTGCTTTGGCCGTGAAGCCCACGGGCTCAGGGGGCGGAGGGTATGTGTTAAGTATTTGGGAGCAGCCTATGCCAGAATTAGATATATTGTGGATACATTAAATATGCCCGTAACTAATCAAAAAATAAATATTATTACCATAGATGGGCCGAGCGGTACCGGCAAAGGGACTTTATGTGCATTGTTGGCGGCATCGTTAGGTTGGCATTTGCTAGATAGTGGCGCTATCTATAGAGGCTTAGCTTATGCGGCACACACACAGCAAATCTCCCCTGAAGATATCCCCGCTTTGTTGCGCTTGATTCCAAGCTTAAACTTTCATTTTACGCCAGAAGGTGAGATGTGGTGGCAAGGTCAGAATATTCGCGATTTTATACGTCAGGAAAGTATTGGAGAAATGGCTTCGCGTTTAGCGATTTGGCCTGAAATACGTAAAGCATTGCTAGAGTATCAGCATTCTTTTGCACAAGCTCCAGGCTTGGTCACCGATGGGAGAGATATGGGCACGGTAGTGTTTCCAGAGGCCCGCGTTAAATTTTATTTAGACGCCAGTGCGGAGGTGCGTGCCCAGCGTCGTTATTCACAGTTGAAAGCACAAGATGTTTGTGTTAGCATTCCGCAAGTTTTGGGTGAACTTATTAAGCGAGATACACGTGATACTTCTCGATTAAACTCCCCATTACTGCCTGCAGTTGATGCGGTGATTATTGATACTACGTCTATGAGTATAGATGCAGTACTGCAAAACATGTTGGAAGTGGTCTATTCGCGGTTAGGAATACATCCGAAATAAAATTTTGTATTGGGGGGATTAAGCCACCGGGCTTTTTCTTTTTTTAGTTTCCATTTAATCTAGAGTTATTTTCTTATGTCTGAAAGTTTCAAAGAGTTGTTTGAACAAAGCATTATTGGTGCCCAATTTTATCCTGGCGCTATTATTCATGCAAAAGTGATTGGGATCGATGATGACTTCGTTACCTTAAACGCTGGTTTGAAATCGGAAGGTGTTGTGCCTATCGAAGAATTTTATGATAAAGATGGCATAGTAGAAGTACAACTCGGTGACAGCATCGAAGTTGCTTTGGATTGCGTGGAAGACGGCACCGGTGAGACTATTCTGTCTCGTGAAAAAGCAAAACGACAAGAAGCTTGGCGTCGTTTGTTACGTTCACATGATGACAACGAAACCGTTACTGGTGTGATTTCCGGAAAAGTGAAAGGTGGATTTACCGTAGAAATTGGTAATATTCGTGCTTTCTTACCGGGCTCACTTGTTGATGTACGACCAGTACGTGATTCTTCTTATCTTGAAGGCAAAGAACTAGAATTTAAAGTAATTAAAATGGATGCGAAACGCAATAATATTGTAGTTTCTCGTCGTGCAGTGGTTGAAGAAGAAAACAGCGCAGATAGATCAGCATTGCTAGAATCTCTGCATGAAGGTCAAGAATTAAATGGTGTTGTTAAAAACCTGACCGATTATGGTGCCTTTATTGATTTAGGTGGTATTGACGGTCTGTTACATATTACCGACGTTTCTTGGAAGCGCGTGAAGCACCCAAGTGAATTATTAACAGTCGGCCAAGAAGTACGTGTGAAAGTATTAAGCTTCGATAGAGACCGAAATCGTGTGTCTCTGGGCATGAAACAGTTGGCCAATGATCCTTGGGTTGATTTGGTAGAGCGTTACCCTGTTGGTAAAAAATTGGAAGGCAAAGTCACCAATATTACCGATTACGGTTGTTTTGTAGAAATCGAAGAAGGGGTTGAAGGCTTGGTACATATGTCCGAAATGGATTGGACCAACAAAAATATTCATCCTAGCAAAGTAGTTGCTTTAGGTGATGTGGTTGAAGTGATGGTGTTAGAGATCGACGCAGAAAGAAGACGTATTTCTTTAGGTATGAAACAATGCGTTGGCAATCCATGGCATCAGTTTTCTAAAGCACACAGTAAAGGTCAAAAAATTAGTGGTAAAATTCGCTCTATTACCGACTTTGGTATCTTCATCGGTTTGGCTGGAGACATCGATGGTTTAGTGCACTTGTCTGATATTTCTTGGAATATCCCAGGTGAAGAAGCGGTGAAAGAATTCAAGAAAGGTCAAGAGCTAGAAGCGGTGATTCTCTCTATTGATCCTGAAAGAGAGCGTATTTCTTTAGGCTTGAAACAATTAGAAGGCGACGTATTCATTTCGTTTATTGAAGAATTTACGAAAGGCGCTGTTGTGAAAGGTACAGTAGCATCCGTAGATGCGAAGTCTGTGACCGTTAATTTGGCACCAGAAGTGCAGGGTGTACTACGTGTTTCTGAGTTGTCTGAAGATCGTGTAGAAGACGCTACCGCACATTACAAAGAAGGCGATGAAATAGAAGCGAAAATTATCAACGTTGAAAAGAAAAATAGTACTATTTCTCTATCGATTAAAGCAAAAGACGCACAAGAGCAAGCAGATACTTTGAAGAAGTATGCCCGTAGCGCGTCTGAAGCAGCAACAACCACTTTAGGTGATTTGTTGAAAGAAAAAATGTCAGGTAAAGAAGCAGAATAAAATCTAAGGTAAATATACTCTTCGCACTTGAATCCCGTACAACGATACCGGATTCAAGTGCGGAGAGTATACCTTACATCCCGCGGACAAGCCGCGGGATGTAAGGACTCCTGAGTATCAAGAAAAACTTATTCCTTGAATAAAGGGCACAGGATGACGTGTCTTTTTTTGGATGAGTTCTCTTTATAAATCAGAGTAGCATGTCATCTCGAGCCAGTTTTCGCTTAGAAAAGAACCACAGAGAATTCTGCGAGAGATCTCCTGCCGACAGATCGATCCCAGCGGCAAGGAGATCCCTCGCAGAATTTTTAGAGCATTTAACAGGTCTCAAATTGGCTCGGGATGACGTGCTTTTTTGACTAAAGTGCCGAATAAAATGGTAATGAAAAAGTATTAGAACATAGTTAATGACGAAGTGGGCGAATGACTATTTACGTTTAGGCTTCGAAGTTCCTTTCGTAGAGGTCTCAAACCCTTATGAGCTTATATTAAGAGAGTTACCATGCGTTTTCTCAAAATAGTTTTCATATGTTTCCTTTTTTTAATATGTGTGATATTTGCTTTTTTGAATGCAGAAGTGGTTTCTTTAAATTTTTATCTTAAAACCTATCATTTGCCTTTAGTTGTCATATTGGCTTTATTTTCTGGATTAGGTTTTCTCTTGGGTTGGAGTTTTTCTAACTTTCGCTCTTGGCGCTTCAAAAAGTCAAAATCAACGTGATAAATATACTCAAGTGCGAAGCGTGATATGAATACTCCTCGATCACATTATCTTGCCAGTATGAATCTTCCCTTGTGGCAGAAAAAAAATACCTCTGCGCTTGTGTATCCTCCTCTTTTTGTATTATTGAGTCGTCTTGCAGTGGTGTTTGAGCCAGCCGTATTGCCTTTGATGCAGGCGATTTTGAAGGCTGTGAGTTTATCCGAAAAGCAAGTGTATTGGCACTCTTTGGAGAGTCCAGAGAGCCTGCATTTACAGGCTGGTTTGTGGTTAATATTAGAAGAGAAGGTTGCGCAGCAGCGTTTATCAACCAATTCCTCTTTAGAGGAATTGCGTTTACAAACGCATGTGCTAGGTGATGCATCAGTGATAGTGAGTTATGCACCAGGGGTGTTGTTGAGCCAGCCCATCCTTAAAAAAAATGCGTATCAAGACTGGTTACGGATCAAGCAATGTTATGCACAGTTGTAGCGACTCGTTCTGTCGTGTCCACCGGTGGTTTCACCCTCTTTGAATGCTTGATAGTTCTTACTATTTTAGGGATGTTATGTGCATTCGCATTACCATTCCAAGCGCAACAAATTGAAAAAACACGTCAAAAATTATTAATCGAAGAAATTAAGTCGGCAATTGCTTATGCACGCGTGATGGCACTTTCGCAACAAAAGGTTTTGCATTTACAGCCTTTAGACGCAGAGGGAGATTGGTCACAAGGCGCTTGTTTATCACAAGAAATGACGGAACCAAAACATTGTTTGCGAATTTGGCGTTGGAAACAACGTGGGTTTCAGGTATTTTGGCAGGGGTTTCCGGCACAGAAATATATTAGATTTGCTTCTTTTATCACACAGTTAGCGAGTAATGGTTATTTCAGGGTGCAAAGCCCTCTTTTAGGGCCGCGCACTTTGGTATTGAATCGTTTGGGGCATATGCGGACATGAGTTTTTCAAAATTTCAAAATGTTGTACAAAAAGGTTTGGATATTGCACGCTTGATGCGTTTTCATAAGCCAGTAGGT
>JAUYSE010000018.1 GCA_030696465.1 Legionellaceae bacterium | reverse complement strand
ATAATGAATACGCGTTTGTATAGAATGATGCTGTACTTCCTGTGCGATGCTTTCTAAAAAAGCTAAATGTGGATCATCTTGCGTGTATGACTTTACTAATGATAGATTATAATGGGCTTCAATAAAATCTGTTTTTGCTGCAATGGCCGCTTCAAAATGTGTACGTGCTTCGTCAACCCGACCTTCTTCACTGTAAATGGCGGCAAGATTATTTTGTGCTTCTGCATGTTTTGGATTTAAACGAATGGCAGTTGCATAAGCATTCTTAGCTTGATGTTTATCCCCTATGCTTTCAAGAGAGGCTCCAAGATTATTCCATGCCAAACCATACTGTTGATCGTAAGATAATGCGATACGATAATGTTGAATTGCTAATTGAAATTGGAGATTGTTATTATAGGCGAGTCCTAATAGAAAATGATTTTCAGCGCTGTTAGGTTCTATGCTAATCGCAATGCGGTGTGACGCAATCGCGGCTTCTAATTGTCCGGCTCGACATAATAGCTCTCCTAAGTTACGTCTATATATCAAAATGTTAGGCGCTATTTCTGTGGCCAATTGCATAAATTGAATAGCATCTGCCATATGCTGTCTTTGAAATGCGGCAAGTGCAATCTCTTGTGCTGCGCTGTGACATTCTGGATGATTTATCAATATACGCCGATAATTTTGTTCCGCTTCAAACAATAATCCGTGTTGTAATTGTTGGTGAGCCTCTTGGATCTCATGATCAGCATTCAACATGCGTGTTTCAGGTTGTAATGAGGATAAAGCCTTTTTTATACGACTTAAAGGAATATCCCAACTTCCCAATGTTTCTTGCCGAAAGAGTTTGATGGTGGGGTACCAAGGGCTATCTTCTCGTTGTATAAACCAACGCCAATCAGCATTGAAAGGTAATAAAATCCATACCTCTTTACCCATAGCCGCGGCTAGATGAGCGATAGACGTATCTACAGTGATAATTAAATCCAAGCAGGCAATGAGGGCTGCGGTTCCAACCATCGTGCTTAATTCCAGGCTATGGTAGGGGATATTATGTTGATCAAGTGCTTTTTTTTCCTCGAAGGACAGCTCTTTTTGTAAACAAATAAAATCTAGATTTGATTGATATAAGGTGAGAAAAAGAGGCAGCGCAAGCGATCGTTGTTGATTCATAGGATTAGCTGTGCTGCCTTTCCAAGCAATTCCTATACGTTTACAGTTTGAGTGACCTAACGTGGCCCGACAAGTTTTCCATGCCTGCCTTTCAGGAAACACGTAAGGAATTGAGTTAGGAATGGTATGTATTTCTGTTTTAAACAGCTTAGCTAAACTCATCATTGAACAGTAATAATCACAAGAAGGTAGAGGAGCGCCTATTGCAATAAAATGAATGATATGACGCCATACATGATAAAATAGCGGAATCAATGACGGCTGTATTTCCAGATATACTTGAGCTCCCAGCTGCACTAATAGGGGAATATAACGAAAAAATTGGATGCTGTCGCCAAGCCCTTGTTCTGCATGAATAAGAATCGATTTTCCATGCAGCATATCACGGCTTGCAGAGCTTGGTATCCTCCATGCTCGGTTTGTTTCTCGTAATGCACATAACCAACGGTATTCGTAGTGCCTAAATCCAAGAGATAGGTCGCCCATGGCAAGTAAGCATAAAGAATAATTATAGTAAATCCACGCATCTTGATTATTGTCGTATGCTAAAGCTTCTTGATACGATTGCAGCGCTTCATCATAGCGGTTGACTTGTGTTAGACAAAGCGCGCGTTGTCCTATAGTAATATAATTATGCGGCTCTTCAGCGATGATGCGTTCAAAACAGTGAATTGCTTCAACATATTTTCCTGTGAGATACAGTGTTTTTGCGTAGAGGGTTAAAATAGGGGCGTTAGGTTTAAGTTGCAGCGCATATTGAGCATATACAGTAGCTTCTGCTGGCCGCTTCAAATCCAGCAATATTTGCGCGCAATTGGTTAATGCGTCTATGTGTTTTGGATCTAACAAAACCACGCTATTGAAATACAATAAAGCCTGTTGTGGTGATTTTTTCAAGCAATCATAGCCTTGAATGATAAGCTGCTCTAGTTGGCCTGTATGAACATCTAACAACATGGGTATATTCCTCATATCTATCATTCGAAAAAGATACTTATTTTTCGGTTTATTGTTGCCACCTATACTAAAATATTATTTATCTGTTTACGGAGAAGAATAATTACTCATGTTACGCACTCACCGGTTTAGCTTTAAGTAGAAACCTACGTCCTGCGGCTTGTCCGCAGGATCCAGGGATACGAAGACCATCAGTCTCCGAATAGCTGGATACCGCGGACAAGCCGCGGTACGTAGGAGCTCTGAGCATCGGTGCGTAAGGTGAGTAATTAGGTAGATAGAAAGTGCATCTATTCATTTTTGAGGGACCATCGCTTGTAGTGCATCGACCAATTCTTGAGTAACTTTCACGAAAGGTAACTGATGATATTCTAGATCTGCCACGCCATAACTGTTGTCACTCGCAACAAAATAGACCATAGAGGGACCAACTTTATCAGCAACTTCAGCTATTTTTTTAGCACGTTCTGCTTCCACAGGTAAGTGACTTTTAACATCATCTAAAATTAATTGAGGATCCCCATAGCTTAAACCAATAGAAACAATTAAGGTTGGATCGGTAACGCTTACAGCATTGATAACGCGGGTTGGCGTGTTAAAATAATCGACCTGATAGCCAAACTCTGTTTTTTGAGTTTTCCCTGGTGGTAAGTGCGCTTGTTGAAAGTCTTCAAATGTTTTACCGGGCTTTAATTTCCTTGTTAGTATTGATAAAATTTGTGGGGTTTTCTTCCAATGATTCATGGGAACGCTCCATGTTAAATTATGAAAAAATTTATCTATAACCCTATCATGAATGGGTGACTAATAAAATATCTGTCCTCAGGATACCCCCCTACGGAAGCTAATCTATGCACACATCTTTAAGTCAAAAGGAATTCCCGCTTTACAATGTTAGTGGTATCAATGCTTCTCGAATAAAGAGGATGTAGACCATCCGTGTCGAACACCAAATAACAGGAAGACAGAGTAGGGAGCGCGAGCAGGCTAGGCGCATAAAACCGATTACTCTAAGGCATTTAGTTCCCCTCCAAGGTGAGAGTCAATGTTTTTGACGGCGGATAAAAAGGAGGTGGCAATATTGAGGTTTAAGCGCCATATAGAAATGGCCAGACTAATGGCGTGGATAAATTCAGGTTCTTTATTGACCTTGCTTAATAAAAATTGATATAAAATATATTTGAGGACTAAACTGTCTGTCAAAATTAAGTTGCATACTTGTGTGCCGCTTTCAGATAGAATTTCAAATACTAGTTTTTTGGGGTAAGGCATAAAAACTCGATGTGCTATAAGCATCAAAGAAAGGCAACCATGTTATAGTAAGATAATAAAAAAATCACCGAGAAAAATGTATGAATTTAACGTATACCCCCAGTAATTTTTTCATGGTTCCGTCATTGCCCGACAAGAATAGAAATACTCATGGAGCCCTTCAAAAAAGATGAACATTATAAAATGATAATTAAAGATAATAGTTTACCACAGGATGTATTGGAAATTATTCGACGAGGCGCAACAGAAAGACCGCATACCGCAACAGATAATGAGTTGTTTCAACTCGGAACCTATTTATGTCGCGGCTGTGGCGCAGCACTTTTTCGTGCGCATTCCAAATTTAATGCCAGTTGTGGATGGCCTAGTTTTGACGAAGCACTGACACATGCGGTTACAGAAAAAGCCGATAGAGATCTTATCAGAACTGAAATCGTCTGTGCACGATGTGCCGCTCATTTGGGGCACGTATTTATGGGTGAGAGATTGACGGCTAAAAACAAACGGTATTGTGTCAATTCAAAGAGCTTAGATTTCATCGAAAATACGGACATCCTTGATACAGAGGAAGCTATTATTGCCGGGGGCTGCTTTTGGGGAGTTGAATACTATCTAGGAAAATTATCCGGGGTACTACGCACCGAAGTGGGTTACACCGGCGGAGAAAAACTATTTCCCTCTTACTATGAGGTGTGTGCTGGCAACACTGGCCATTTTGAAGCAGTACGCATTATTTACGCGCCATCACAACTGGATTATAAAGCCTTACTAAAATATTTTTTTGAAATTCATGACCCCTCACAAGTGGATGGCCAAGGCCCCGATCGAGGCAGTCAATATCAAAGCGCTGTTTTTTATTATAACCATACCCAGAAGAAAATAGCTGAAGAATTAATTAATACATTACAACAAAATATGTCTATCGCAACAAAATTATTACCTGTGACTCCGTTTTGGTCGGCGGAGATGGATCATCAGCACTATTATGATAAAACGCAACACCAGCCTTATTGTCATGTCTACACCAAGCGATTTAAAGAATAAAAGGACCACCTTTTTTACCCAAGTGTCCTCGCTTTTCTGATAACCCCAACTTCAAAAATATGTGTTGGCAAAGTTTTAGAGTTGGGCGGGAATGACGGAGTATTAACTATTATAATTGACAATGTGTGATGAAGGAAAAAATATGAATGTATTAATCGCCGGAGCCTCAGGATTCATTGGACGAAAACTTGTGTCGGCGTTGCTGCCGAACCATGCTATCACTGTATTGGGGCGTGACATAGAAAATCTTCAGCGCTATTTTTCAAATCCAATCACTATCTGCACATGGGAGATGCTGCCTGATTTGAGGGCCAATGCATTTGACGTCATAATTAATCTTTGTGGCTATAATATTGCGGCCTCTCGTTGGAATAGCGATGTAAAGAAACGGCTGATAGATTCTCGTGTTAGAACAACCGCTATGCTGGTTGACTGGGCAATCAAGAGTCAGGTGAAACCTCATTTTATTTGTGCGAATGCCGTCGGTATTTATGGGATGCAGGATAATACAGATAAAGAAGCACTGGATGAGGGCAGTCCGATTGATTTTGAAAACCCCTGTGATTTTTTAAGTGAAATTGGAGTCCGTTGGCAGCAAGCACTGCAACCTGCGATTGACTATGGCATGAACGTTACCATCACGCGTTTTGGGGTGGTGCTTGGAAAAGGCGAGGGCGTTCTTAAGAAGCTGATCCCTAGTTTTTATATGGGTCTTGGAAGTACCCTTGGTGATGGGAAACAAATAATGTCTTGGGTACACATTGATGATGTCATTGGAGCTATTTTATTTTTACTGAATAAACCAGAGTTAACGGGTGCCTTTAATGTGACATCGCCTCATCCTATCAGCCAAGCGGAGTTTGCACGCGCGCTGGCAACTACTATGCATCGTCCATTATTTTTGAATATGCCTGCTTTAGTCATTCGAATACTGTTTGGTGAAATGGGTGAATGTTTGTTACTTAAAGGGCAACGCGTACTCCCTTCGCGTTTGATAAATTCAGGTTATAAATTTTGTTATCCTGAGTTGATCGATGCATTGCACCAGGAGTGTACATAAAATGCGATCCCTCAGGGCCTAACCCACTGTCATTAAGTCATACCGCACCCGCTTCGCGGGTGCGGTATGACTTAATGACAGTGGGTTTGAGTCCAAGCTTACAATCTTAAGAGTGTGTGCTTAGTTTATTGGTAATATCACCTTCTAAGTGAATATTGGTAGGATCAATTGATAAAGCAGGAGCATTTTTAGAGAAATTGATTTTACTAAGATCAAACCAGACAATATTGGGCGCCGATGTTGAATTAAAAAAATAAAAACCATGTGTAACATCTGCTACAGTAATCCAACGGGTTGGCCAAGCATCTTCAGTCTTACTGTCAGAGGTATCCTCTGCACCGAAAGGCACCATCGCCGATCTGATGACGGATAATATTCCTGCAATAGAATCAACCTCTGTTTTTGCCGGAGGTAATGTTTTGAGATAAGTGGCAACTCTTACAAAACGACTCAGAGGGTCTGTATCTCCGGGGAGTGACCGTGAACCACCGAAGCTTTTATAATTCTTAAGGTTCGCTAATTGTATACTATAGGCGGGCTCATTCGTCATGACACGATATTGTTTTCCATGATAAATTTTTGCTTCACCTTTAATAAATTCGATAATAGCTGAATCGCCAGAGGCATCTTCTACGGCTAAATGGATCGGCCATGTTCGACCATGTACTTTTGTGGCAACGAGATGCAATGTTTTCATCCCTTTTATTACTTCATCCACACTTGCAAAGTTATCAAGCACATATTGAGCCCATAAAGCGTTAGAAATTTGAGGAGTATTGGGTTCGGATTTGGGATATTCACTACCGGTTAAATAGAGCATATGAGCGGATAATCTTTTTTCATTTATACCATCAGAAACAGTGGAGGTATGGAATGCGGTAACGACAAGACTGCCATATTTTGATGTCCAAGTTAGGGAGTGCTCACCTGCTTCCCCGGAACGAGTTTGTCCTTGAGGTTGCGTTAATATCATAGGCATATCAGAGACATATAAATCCATAGAGCGGGCGACCACTTTTGCATCGCCTTTATCATTTGCAAAAACATTTGTGCAACTCATAACATGAGGAGAAGTGAGTAGAATAAGTAAAGTAGTCGACCATCTATAGAAGCGTTTATCCATAATATTTAAATCCTCTTTCCATGAATTTTCTGTGCCACCTAAGTTATCAGAATTTAGGTGGGGGGGCCATACTTTGGATGAGCTATGACGTCTGATGATCAGTATATTATGAATTAACCGTTGAGAGGAAGCGATAAATTTGGGCGAAATGATATACACTCTTCGCTCTTGAGTTTTCGGCGTTGTTGGAACCTCGCTCGCCATTTATCATGTACTGCATGTACACCTCCTCGGCTCTCTCGCTTGCGCCTAGCCGAAAATTCAATTGCTGTGAGTATAGTTCATCATGCGCTCTCTTAAGTATAACCGTGACAAATGCGTATGTGTAATATGAGGTCAGGTCTTGCACAAATTAGCACCTAACTTTAGCTGAAAGATCTCACCATTCAATTCAATCGTATTTCCTGCAACCATCTTTTTTCTTTTCTGTTTTTCTATTATGCCGTTTACCAATACAGTGCCCGCAGCTATCATATTCTTAGCTTCTGCTCCACTCGAGGCGATACCTTCAAACTTAAGAATTTTAAAGAGCTCAACAGGTTCTTTATTAATGAAAACATCCTTCATATTATTTATTACTCCAGTAATGATGAGTTGTCGCAATCTTTACTTTTTAAGGAATCACGATAAAGGGTTTCAACTTTAGTTCTTGCCCATGGTGTTTTGCGTAAGAATTTAAGGCTTGAATTGATGCTGGGGTTGGAAGAAAAACAGTTAATCTTGATTCTCTCCGCTAAGCCTTCCCAGCCATAACAAATCAATAAACTATTTAAGATAGTCTTTAGGGTAATGCCGTGCAGTGGATCATTAGAAGTTCTGTCCATTAACTATACCTTTTTTTGTACATTGAGATTTTAGTTTAGCCCCGCTCACCTATACTACTTCAAATGCTATTTATCCGTGGTTACATTAATATACAAAAACTGTTCTTAGCGTAGTCATGCAGAGCAATAATACTACTTCATCAGTTGCTTAATCAAGTCTTTTAACGCCGACGTTGTGGGCGAATTAAAAGGCAGGGGTCACCCATTAGATTACTTACGGTGTGAGTTTGTTACAAATTTGCTACACCATAATTTAAATCGATTAACGAGAATCCTTTATCAAATTAATAATTAACTTAACCATAATATCTTTTTGTCCAGGATCACTTTGAGCAACGAGTAGGGCGATGGCAACTAAAGCATTGTCATTAATTTTTGCTTCCCCATTATCTTTTAAGTGGTGCTTATTTCGTTCCAAAAACCAGATAAATATGAAGGCACCAATACGTTTATTACCATCAGAAAAGGGATGATTTTTAATAATAAAATACAGCAGGTGCGCGGCCTGTTCTTCAATACTGGGATACAAGTATTCTCCGCCAAAACTTTGTATAATGGCGCCTAAAATACTTTGTAATCCGTTATCTTTTGGATGTCCAAATAATGCCGTTGCTTCATGTTGATTTATTAAGCGTTGTTTTAGGTTCTCTATTGCCGCAGTTGCGGTTTCATAATCAATTTCGCAGGTAATACGGGTGTTTAAGCCACCGTCGGGAAAATTACCAGTATCATATTGATTGAGCAAAATAAAGGCATTCGTATAGTTAGTTAATACGGATAATAAACCACTGGCCTCTGATGAACTTAAAGTATCAGACTGGGCTTGTTGGAATAAAGTTAATGTTTTTTCAAGTTCTTTAATTTGTTTCTGTTGTTTTTGGAGGCGGGCTTGATCGAGCGCATAGCCTTGAACTAAATATTCTTTAAGTACGGTATTCGCCCAGATCCTAAATTGTGTTCCTTGAATAGATTTGACGCGGTAGCCAACAGAAATAATCACATCCAGATTGTAATGTTCTAGTTCGCGAGAAATCTTTCTTTTTCCCTCCTGACGAACTATCCGGAAATTCCGGACAGTTGGATTGATCATGAGTTCTTTTTCTATATAGATGTTTTGTATGTGCTCATTTATAGTTCGCACATTTTTATTAAAAAGTTCCGCCATCTGCTTTTGAGTTAGCCATACTGAATCGTCATGTATAGGAACCTCGGTTTTTAAGCTACCATCTTCAGCTTGGTAGAGTAAAACTTGACTACTCATAAAAATATCTCCACATTTTTTACTTGCAAAGTTACTAATACAATGCCTCACAGAGGGCAGCAGAATGGCATGCTTTATGATACGTTGCAACTACTTCTTTCTCTCATCATCGCTCTTTTTCCGATTGTGTGGAGTAGAGAGATGAAAGGTAATTTTATCCACAAATCCCGTGGATAAATCTGTAATAATCCTCTGTTTTAAGGACCTATCATTTTCATCTAATCAACTAGAGAGAATGACATGACTAAAAACACACCAAATACGTTACTTTCGTCAAATAAAAAATGCGAAGCAATCCCAGTGCCTAAACACCTTGAACATATTAATCTCTGGGCAGCTGGGAAGTAGTGAACAAACAATTAAAAATTGTCGAGGTATATTATGTTGGAACACATGAAAAAGCCCCATACTGAAAAAGTAGCTATGGTTAGCTTTACCGGTTGAAGTAATTGAGCAGTATAAAGTACCTGAGAATGCAAAGACTAGTTCCTCTATAGAAGAAGTATTTGCAGGACTTATCAGTGCGCATGGTGAACCAGGTCTTTTGTTGAAGGGATTGCGTCACAGGGAAGGTTTGAGTCAAATAGCATTTGCTAAAGCGTTAAATATTACCCAAACAAACTTGTCGGCCATGGAGAATGGTAGACGTAGCATTGGAAAAGCGCTTGCAAAACGTATAGCGAATCAATTTAACATTGATTATCGTTTATTTTTGTAGGGAGCTTTGGATAGGGTCTGTTGACATTTCATCTCAAAAACCGAAAGAGTCATCCAAATACATGAGGAAGAAGCAATATTGCAAGCTTTGAACTATTATGTTGAATCGCCCGAAGGTCGACAAGAAGCAAGAGAACGTGTCAAGGTAGAACACGCTCTTGCTTCTATTGGTAAACTCAAAGGCCCCAGAGTTAGATATATTGGATTAAGATTGATTGAGCTGCCGCTCATTATTTGAGCAAGTTTGCCATAATTACAAATTTGCATATCGCCATGAATTTATCTGCGCAAATTTAAATTACTCTCCGATCTAGAGTGAAACTAATTCCTTAAAAATAAAAATGATAAAAAGTATAACTAAAAAAATGGATCTTTTGGAAATAATAAGGGCATATTTTGTCATTGGCGCGCAATAAATGATCAAGTAAAATATATATTATATAAGCACGCCATCCTC
>JAUYSE010000098.1 GCA_030696465.1 Legionellaceae bacterium | reverse complement strand
AATCGATAAATTTCCTTGAATCTGTTATGTGATCGAATTTGAATTCTTTATTATTCAGAAAATTATTGACTTTTTTAGCATCGTCAAAAGTCATTGCTATGAAATTGACTTTATCTGAATATTTTTCTTGTAAACTGTTTAAAGCGGGTATTTCTTGTACACAACCTCCACAATTAACAAACCACAAATTTATTAGCATTGGTTTTGATTGTTCACCTCCGATTTGAATACTATCATCATTTATTGTTAGAAGGATTTTAGGAGATATTTTCATTCCAATTTTCTCATATTTATCTGCTCTAACAAGATATTCAGTCCCTATTCTTAAGTCATATTTAAATGGCTGAATGATAGAGTCATTCGAGATTTCAATACTATAGAAGTGATAATTGATAATGGGAGTTTGGGTAATTGAATCAACATTTTCCTTAATTATGCTACGACTTAAAGTGTCAAATTCAGCCTTATTCAAGGTCTCGTTTGTATATAGATTTCTATAAAAATTTGGTTCTGGTCTTTTTCTATTATTAGTACAACTAATAAATAAAACAATTGAAATTAGTAGCGTTACTGCTTTCATTATTCGAAGGATTAAATTAGTAAAATAGTGTCTTGTAGGTTCTGCTATTATTGCTGCCAACGGTCCTGTGGTTAGAAATGTTGGGGAGTTAACAGCTGCTTTCGTATCCACCGTTAATGAACTTTGTGGTGAGCGAAAACCTTGCTGTTGCATCATCAGCCCCAATATTTTTAACCACATGTGTGCGCCCTGCATAAGCAGAGCGCACTCGTTGTAAGCTCTTGAAAAACTTCTAAAATACAAATTTTTGGGTTATAAAAGAGATTTTATGACGGGTGCATTTTTCCAGAGGGTGTAAGTCCCTTATACGCCGGGGTAACGCCCGGAAGTATTAGCAAGTGGCAAGCTGGTTTGGGGCGACCCAAGCAGTGAAGGAAGCCAAACAGCAAAGTCCGGTACTGACGAACAGAAACGGCATATGAGGCTACGAAATGAGGATAAGCAAGCACATCATTGTAACGTCCGAAGAATAAAACTATCATTTTGTAGTAGATGCCGCAGGGATTGGATGAAGGAAGAAGCTTTTACCGGGGGAGGTCTCATCGTCCACGAGTTGGTAAAGATGAGAAGTCAGCAGAGGCCATAGTAGTTGGCAGAAACGAGTCGGTGAATAAACCGGAGGTCTCACAAGCCGATGAAGGGCTGAACGTTGGGTTGTCTCTAATTTGGCAAGGAGGTTCAAACTTCGAGTTTGCCAGCCTTATCTTAAACAAAGACAGAGGCATCATTGGTGTAAAGAGCGATGGTGCTGGTACCTGACGAACCGCCGTATACGAGACCCGTACGTACGGTGGTGTGAGAGGCGCTCCCCGTCAGTTTATCTGGCGGGGCCGTCTACTCGATTACCGTTTCGTTGTTTATAATTTGTCGATTTGTTTTCTTTTTAAATCTCTCGCCAACGGTATATTTATATTCTTGCTAAATTCCTTTGTAAACTGGAAAATAGCCAAAAGCAAATCATAAGTTGCCTTATAAACAGGAAGTTCGTTATACTGCGCCATTCAAAAAAAATACTTTGTGATTTTTGCTTTGCTCCGCAATACTCAAACAAGTTTGGCATTACTCACGCTTTTCGCAAAAATTCAACCGCTTCGCGGAAATAAACAAATAGTCAAATGAATCAAATAAATTAATCCCTTACTAACCGAACAGAAAAACCCAATTCCCTGTCGCCGTAGTAGCTGTCCAAGTCGTTGAGATAGTAATTCAGTTTCCGGTAGGGGGCGATGTAATTACCGCGCACGGTAGAACTCCACCAATAGCCGTACTTTCCAATGCGGAAGAAATAACCATTGCTGGCGTAACGGTAGCCACCCGGAAGGGCTGTAAACCCGGTGCTGTTGTTGTTTTCGGGTGCTGTGCCGGGAGTTCCGGCCTCCCTCGATAATGCCCAGTTAGTTTTAGCACAAAGCGATTTGGCAATGAGGTTTTGTTCTTTTGTACCATCGTAGTTATATCCGTTGGCAATGAGGTAATTTTCTAAAATAGTCCAATCGTCGTCGGTAGGTACGTGCCACCCTGCCGGTGCAAGTTTACCAGTGTTTACCGCAAACCAGTTGTAAAGTCTCCCGTAGGTTTCGGCATTGCTTTCGAGGTTGTCGTAATTGCAGTATGCTCCCGATGATAATCTACCCCACTGTGTATAGCTGGTAACATTGGTTATTTCTGTACCATCGTTGTACTTGGTGGTTTTCAGGTTCTCGGCCATCCACACCTGATTGCCTATTTTTACTGTGTTGTACTTGTTGCCATCGGCATCATTCACTGTTCCGACACCTTGTTCACTACCACCCAGATCATCAGATTTATCACATGCTGCAACCACAGCAAATAGTAAACATGTCATAAAAAGCAGATGAATAAATTGATTTGTTTTTTGCATAAAAACCTGTTGTTAAATGTGTTGGTAATTGATCATTGGCACTGCGCTGTCTTTTTACAATGAACGGTAACGGATGAGGCTATGCGCCGTAGGGGATTGCGTGGTTACGTCCCTATCACCCGATACAAAACTTGCCAGCGGGAACTGAACTTGCAAAACCTCTGAAACCCCTATGGCGTATGAGCCTTTGTTAGCAACTGGCCTTTTTTCTTCTTTAATCTTTAGGCAAATATAAATCATTTTAACAATCTGCAAACCTATCCAGATGATTTGAGTCTCAATCAAAGTGGATGGTGTGTTGGGGGTTTTAATTTTTTTTTAAGGGTGGGCTTTTTAAAACCTTTCAAGTTGCACGAATGTATCCAAGCGGGGGGCAAGAAGGGCAAGCTCTTTTGCTATTTTTGGTTTGAGGGTAGGTTTTGTGTGAATTGCAAATGTGCTTGACCTTGTGCGTGGGCTTGCTCTTTTTATTTCCTGTCCGGTAGCATATCCGGAAAAAATGGCCAAAAATGCTACCCATAATAATTTTGAATTTTACATTTCGATACTATTTTTTAGTTTATCTTTTTCGCATCAAGTAAAAGTTTGTCTTTATCAAAAATATTCATTTTGATAATTTTATTCGTTTCATCTTTAATAAACTCGTAACGAAAGCCAAATCCTTTAATAAAGAATTTATCTTCTGCATAAGGAAATATATCCATTAAAGCCAAGCCGTCGCCGGATATTTTTAGCATATCCCCATCTTTTGTAATAATTATATTCCATCCATTTATATCTGACCTAGAATAGGTACCAACGTAATGCTCTAAAACCTCATT
>JAUYSE010000188.1 GCA_030696465.1 Legionellaceae bacterium | reverse complement strand
ACGCCGAAAACTCAAGTGCGAAGAGTATAACTACTCGCCTCGGTATTTAAACTTGACCGTTCTCACTACGGAGTGAGTAGTTACCATGAATGATAATTATAAAGAATTATTAAGTATTGTTCTCACTATTGCCATTATTCTTGCAGCCCTAGAGGTAGTCTATCGCTTTCTTCCGTCTATTTTTTGGGCGGGAATTATTGCAGTGGCAATTTACCCCGTGTATCAGCGTTGGAACGCTTGGTTTGGTGGGCACTCTAATATTGCCAGTGCTCTATTTACGCTATTGTTAAGTTTGTTTTTTATTTTACCTCTCACTTATTTTGTGAGTATTCTGCTCAAAGAAGGGAATATTCTGGTGCACTACCTTCATAAGCTCAATACAGATGGGGGGCATCCTCCTGCATTTTTAATAGATATTCCTTTTATCGGTGACAAACTAGAAGAATACTGGCAGTTTTATTTAAGTCAGCCAGGAAACATTCAAAGCATGGTCTCTAATATCCATGTACCCATGACACCCTTTACGCATTTTGCAAAAGAAATTGGTGCAGATATCGCCCACCGAGGCATACAACTCGGGTTTACGGTCGTTACGTTATTTTTCTTTTTACGTGATGGCGTATTATTGTATACACAAATTCAGAGAATAGGGGCTATTTGCCTCGGAAAACGCTGGTTTCACTACGCCAATCGTTTGCCCTCAGCATTACGCGCCACTGTGAATGGCACTATTGTCGTAGGCTTTGGGGTCGGCTTATGTATGGGTATCGGATATGCTTTGGTGCAATTTCCAGCCCCCAGTGTCGTGGGATTCATTACGGCGATTGCAGCCATGATTCCATTTGTTGCTCCTATTATTTTACTCTTGGTTGCGCTAACGCTCATCGTCAATAGTCAATTATGGGCGGCTTTTTTTATCTTAACCTTAGGCGGCATTGTTTTATTTATCGCCGATCATGTAGTGAAGCCTTTACTCATTGGCGGCGCCATTCAACTGCCTTTCTTAGCGGTATTATTTGGTATTCTTGGTGGCGTAGAAAACATGGGGCTGTTAGGCTTATTTCTGGGCCCTGTCATCATGGTATTATTTGTCACTTTGTGGCAAGAAGCGGTTGATTCCTCGCAAGAAGAAATCTATCCACTCTGACTCCATTTGTTTACATGCCTCCAAAATACCAAAACAATATCTCCTCTTTTGCAAATAAGGCAATACAGCCAGCAACACATAAATAAGGGCCAAAAGCAAAAGGGGTATCTTTGTTTTGTTTGGTACGTAAAAGATATAGGCCTCCGCCCAATAATCCCGTAACGGCAGAGCAGAGTAATAAAAAGGGGAGCAGCTGCCAGCCAAAACAAGCCCCTAATGCCGCCAGTAATTTAAGATCACCACCACCCAAACCCTGTTTTTTGGTACATATCCAAAAAATATGGCTGAGAATCCACAGGAACAAATAGGCAATAACCGCACCATATACTGCTGAGGAGAGGGGAGCAAAACACGCTTGTGTGTTCGCCAATAAACCCAACCAAAGTAAGCTGTAATTTAAACTATCCGGCAATAATTGTGTTTGTAAATCGATAAAGAACAAAGGAATCAATAACCATATAATTCCCAAGGCCGGAATAAGCGTGATAGTCCAGCCAAAATGGTACGCTGCCAATAAGGAGAGGACCAAACTCAACATCTCAACAATAGGATATTGTGGCGAAATGGACTGTTGACAAAAGCGACATTTTCCCCTTAATAAACAATAGCTCATGATGGGAATGTTCCACCAGATGGGAATCGTCTGTTGGCATTGCGGACAAAAAGAACGCGGCAAACAAAGATTCATAGATGCTGTTTCAGAGGAGGGCTTTATATTCAAATATTCTTGGCAGGCAAACTTCCAATCTCGTTCTAACATTTTAGGATATCGATAAATCACGACATTTAAAAAACTACCGACACACGCCGCTAAAATCCCCAAAAAAATATACGTAATCATGCTATTTCCTTATAAAGCAGATCCAATTTTAAAAATAGGCAAATACATGGCAATCACTATTGCGCCAATCAATAGCCCTAATATGGCCATTACCAATGGCTCTAGAAAGGTGGTCAGCACCTCTATGCGATGATCTATTTCATCCTCATAATAATCCGCAACCTTTGATAACATCGGTTCTAATGCACCAGCCTCTTCACCCACTGCCACCATTTGAATCATCAAGGGAAAAAAAAGAGAACTGCGTTGTAATGTTAGATGAAGCTTTTTCCCAGAAATAATATCTATGCGTATTTTTTCTATCGCTTGCTCATAAGCGCTATTGGCAGAGGCTTTGGCAACGAAGCTTAAAGCCTCAACCAAAGGGAGCCCCGCCGCTAAAGTGATAGCCAGTGTTCTGCTAAATCGAGCGATAATGGCTTTTTTTATAATAGCATCCAGCAAGGGTAGTTTTAGGAGAAAGCTATCTCTATGATGTTTTAAGGCTGCAAAATGGCGCTGGATATAATAAAAAATGGTGCCCATGCCGCATAGTCCTAGCCCTATAAAATACCAATCATGCTGTAAAATGGAAGAAACATCAATGATGAGACGCGTAAAGGCCGGTAATTCAGCCCCAAACTCTTTAAACAATAATTCAAATTGAGGAATAACAAATATACATAACAGAGACAACATGAGTCCGGTGAGCGTCAGCACTATCATAGGATAGGTGAGTGCTTTTTTAATTTTTTTTCGTAAGCGTTGAGTTCGCTCTGTATATTGCGCTATTTTCTCTAACATAGACACGAGCGTTCCAGACGCTTCTCCGGCCGCAATTAAATGACAATACAAATCATTAAAATAACGAGGATGCTTTTTAAAAGACGCCGCTAGCGTTGTCCCTTGCTCTAAATCAAGAATAATTGTTTGTAATATTGCGCTCATACTCGGTAAACCTTGCGCGATCATCTCGAAAGATTGAATGAGAGGAACGCCTGCCTCAATCATTGTTTTAAGCTGACGCGTAAAGATACTCACATCACGCATTTTGATAGAAATAGAGGAATAAGAATATTGCCTCATAATGCACCTATTACACGTCGTATTTCTTCTAGGGACGTGAGTCCTGCTTTTACCAGCGTTATGCCTGATTGCCTCATACTGATCATACCGTCAGCTTGTGCTTGTAGCGCAATATCCAAGGCATTGCTCCCTTGTATAATAAGGCGTGCTAAAGGATCATTCATTACGAGTAATTCAAAAATAGCGATACGTCCCAAGTAGCCTTGATGACATCGATCACATCCTTGTGCACTATAATGTACAGTGCTGTTTTCTAAAGAATCCTGCAAAAAAGTTTCCTCAGAAATTTTTTTACAGTAAGGGCATAATTTCCGGACTAAGCGCTGCGCAATAATAAGATGAATCGCATTCGCCAAGTTAAACGCTGGCACCCCTATGTTAATCAGTCGTGCCAGCGTTTCCGCCGTACTATTCGTATGTAAGGTAGATAATACTAAATGGCCAGTTTGAGCCGCTTTTATGGCAATTTCAGCGGTTTCTAAATCACGAATTTCGCCTAACATAATCACATCCGGATCTTGTCGTAATAAGGCGCGTAACACCGTTGAAAAGCGCAATCCTGCTTTTGGATGGATGTTTACTTGGTTTATCCCAGACATCAGTATTTCAATGGGATCTTCTACCGTAGAAATATTACACTCTACCCTATTTAAGAGATTAAGCGCAGCATAGAGCGTCATGGTTTTACCGCTACCAGTCGGGCCAGTAACTAAAATCATCCCTTGCGGTTGTTGAATAGCGCTTAAGAATATGTCTTTTTGTTGTACTGAAAAGCCTAAATTATCTATATCAAGATGTGCCGTGTTCGGATCTAAAATACGTAAAACAACTTTCTCTCCGTGCCCGGTGGGGCAGGTGCTCACTCTAAATTCAATCGTATGCGCCGGCGAAAGTGCAAGTTTAAATCGCCCATCTTGCGGAATACGTCGCTCTGAAATATCTAAATGCGCTAATATTTTAATACGCGAAGTAATTCTATGCGCGAAAGCGAGGGGCGGGGTGGCAACTTCTCGGAGTATCCCATCAAGACGATAACGTATTCGATAGCGCGACTCATATAATTCAAAGTGAATATCGGATACTTTTTTATGAATAGCGTCTATCAATATTTTATGCAAAAATCCGACGATAGGGCTATCTTCTGTTTCCATGGTATCCGTTGTCACTTCCGATAGTTGTGATTCAGTGTTGCTAAGTTCAACGTTATATGTCTCTGTTATATTGATAGAGTAGTGCTTTAAAATCTGAGATTGATCTGCAGGGACGGATTTTTCAAACCGTTGTTGTAACTTATCACTTTCCACCACAAGTGGTGTCACTTGTAGTCCAGTCGCGCATTGAATATCTTTAAACGCACTTTGTTGCAAAGGATCATCGGTGGCAACATACAGCATGTGATCTTCTTGAAAGAGTGGTATTATTCTATGATCATGAAGCCATTGTTCGTTCAGTGCTAAAGCAGGGATTCGCTCTATATCCATCTTATGTAAATCAAAAAAGGGGATATTGAGATTTTTGGCAAGTGCCGAGGCTATTTTATCTGCAGTAAGAATGTTATGCTTGAACAGATAATAAGGTAAGCTGATTTTATGTGCGAGCGCATCCGCTTGATATACAGCAGCTTGCTGCTGTTCTAGAAGATTTTCGTGCACTAAAATGTTGCTTATTCCCTGTATAGGTGCAATGTTGGACATCATTTTTATTCCAAGGTGTAGTATACGAATCTACTTATCTCATTCAAAGGAGCCATCATGTTTCTAAAAAAAATCAGCATGACCATACTCGGTATAATGGCCGCAATAAGTCTCTCTTTTTCTGGGACCTTACCGGTGGCTCCTGTGTATGCTAACCAAACGAGTTTTGCTATTTCGCTTCCTGCAAATCCGAGCACAGGATACCAGTGGACGCTACTCTCTTACAATAAAAAATATTTAAAATTTCTTAAAAAAGAATATAAGCCTGGCTCAAAAAAATTAATAGGCACGCCAGGATCTATGATGTTTTATTTTAGTTGTGTAGCAACAACACAGCGCCCTCAAGAAACGTTGGTTAGTTTGGTCTATCATCGACCGTGGGAAAAAAGACAAAAGAATGATGAGACAGTGGTGCATGTGGTTTTTTTGAATACTGAAAAGGGGGGAAGGCCTTTATGAAAAAACTTCGATGCTAAAATATAGTCACTAAAACAATACCTATCCCGTCATTGCGACGGTACGAAGCAATCTAGTGACTTTAAAGGCCACTAGATAACTATTTAGTTTCTTTTCTCATCAATTTGTTGTTGAGTAAGGATTCCGGTATCAAGCATATATTTTTCATGTTCTTGTTGTTTTTTAGGATCGAATCCATCAAACATTTCTGCGTCATGCATGATTACTTTTCCTCGTAGGTGTGAAATGGTTTTATCAATCGTCTTGATCAGTTTTTCGGTTTTTTCAAGACTAGATTGAAGAAGGGATTTATGCGTATTCAATGATTCAATTTTATTGAAATCATCGCACTCAATAATCCGCTGTATATCACTTAGCGGAAAACCTAGTTCACGGAAAAATAAAATCTGCTGTAACATCAGAAGTTGCTCTTCTTCATAATAACGGTATTGGTTTTCGCCATAAAATGCTGGCTTCAACAACCCAATTTTATCATAAAAGCGAAGCGTTCTGCTGCTTACTCCTGAAAGTCGCGCTAATTTATTTACCGTGTAAGACATACTATATTCCTCTAATTGACCATTCTTACAATAAAGGATTACGCAACGTTAAAGTCAAGTGTTAAAATACAAAGGAATAATAACATGGTAAATTATTTTGGACTGAATATGGATTTGTTAGAAAAAGCAGTTGCTCTAGAAAATGAGGCTTCTGAGTTTGGCTTTCAGTGGGAAACCACCGATCAAATCATGGCGCAGATACAAAGCAAGTGTATTAAAATCAACGAGCACTTAAATAAAGGGATAGAGCAGGCTAATCAAGCAGAATTACAAGAAGAGATAGGTGATTTGTTGCATGCGGTATTTTCATTCAGGCATGTTTATCCAAATAAAGAGGGTTGTGTTGCAAAACTTCTAATTACACTTAAAAATTGTTATGCATCATCAAGCAAACCGTTAAATGTCCTAGTTAGCAATCCATTTCATGAGGGATATTTGAAAGTATCTTCAATCCATGAGCTACGGTACGCGGAGTATGGTAACCCGAAGGGTGTTCCTGTGATTGTTTTGCATGGAGGCCCTGGTGCGGGTAGTAGTCCGCATGATGCTACATTTTTTGATTTAAAATATTGGAGAGTCATCTTACTTGATCAAAGAGGTGCTGGCCGTTCTCAACCTTTTACTGAAATTAGGGAAAATACCACCCAAGATTTGATCAATGACATTGAATGCTTAAGAAATCATTTGCACATTGATCAATGGGTTCTTTTTGGTGGATCTTGGGGAAGTGCATTGGCGTTGGCTTATGGCGAAACGTATCCCACTAAAGTAAAAGGCTTCATTCTCCGCGGCTTATTTTTAGGAAGAGAAGCAGAGACTCAGCAAATTTGGCGGGGGATGAGAGACATTTTCCCTGATGCGTGGCAAGAAATGGTGGATTTCCTGCCTAAAGAAGAACAAGCAGACCTAGAAGCGTCATTCTATAAACGCATATTAAATCCTGATCGACACATTGCCCTACCCGCAGCGAGGGCTCTGATGAAGTATGATCTGACCTGTGCTTTTTTAACAGCATCATCTAAGACCTTAGATGATATGCTGAATAATGAGACATTAATTTTAGGCGTCGCAAGGACATTTAGCCATTACGCAAAGAATCATTATTTCTTGCAGCCGGATCAATTAATGCGTCATCTTGAAAAGATAAATCATCTTCCACTCATCCTTGTAAATGGGAGATATGACGTTATTGCCATACCAAAAACTGCTTTTTTGCTACATTCAAAATGGCCTGGATCAAAATTACATATTGTCGAAGCAGCAGGTCATTCTGCAATGGAACCAAAAATTACTTCGGAGCTAATTAATGCTACTGAAGAAATGAAAAACTTATTAAAGGGAAACTAGTACCATGACAAAGAGGTTAAACAGTAGGAATCAATATCGATAAGCATTCTAAATATTCCTTAAGTGGCTTGGCTGTTCCATTGCTCCCCAAGGTCGCGATCCGTCCTCTCTACCAGATCAGAATTCTCTGTGGTTCTTTTCTGTGCTCAAACTGGCTCGAGATGACGGATTTTTTCATCAGAGTGCTATGTTCGTTAAAAAATATTGGAGACATAGTTGATGACGAGTATTGGTTAGCTCTCGGGACGGTGGAACGAGCAAGTAGTTACGATAAATAATGTAACTTAAGCCTCTTCGTCCAATCCAACCGGAGACACCGCATGATAACCCGCATCTACATGCATTATCTCTCCGGTAATAGCTGAAGCCAAATCAGAACCTAAAAAGGCTGCAGCATTCCCAACTTCCAAGGCAGTAATATTACGGCGTAAGGGTGCTACTGCCGCATAAGCAGTTTGTATTTTACGAAAATCTTTAATGCCCGAAGCAGCTAAGGTGCGAATAGGACCAGCAGAAATTCCATTGACACGGATGTTATGTGGTCCAACACTCGCCGCCAAATAACGAACCGCAGCTTCTAGACTCGCTTTTGCAATACCCATGGTATTATAATTAGGCACCGCTTTTTCGGCACCGAAATAGCTCAGCGTAATGACGGAAGAAGGGTGTTTTTGCATAAGTGGAAGGGCTGCTTTGGTAAGTGCAACCAAACTATATGCGCTAATATCATGCGCAATACGGAAGCCTTCTCGGGTTGCATTGGTAACAAAATCCCCACAAATTTGGTCAGCCGGGGCATAGGCCACTGAGTGTACCAACACATCTAACTGCGCCCAGCTTTTTGAAAGGTCTTGCATGACAGCATTAATGTCGTCATCACTGGCAACGTCACAAGGAAAGGTTAAAGAAGAGCCAAACTCTTGCGCCATTTTTTCAACGCGTTCTTTGAGTTTTTCATTCTGATAGGTAAACGCAAGATGCGCACCTTGTTCGTGCATCGCTTGCGCAATACCATACGCAATAGATCGATTACTGGCTAAACCTACAATCAGTACATTTTTTCCGGTTAAAAATCCCATGTTCAAGCTCCTTGGGTATGTCTAAATAACAACTCTCGCATTTTGGCAGTAATCATATCAATCGCAATACGATTTTCACCACCACGAGGGACGATAAGATCGGCATAACGACTGGAGGGCTCGATAAATTGTAAATACATGGGCCTAACGGTCGTTTCATATTGATGTAATACCGACTCAAAAGAACGATGTCGCTCCACAACATCACGCTTTAAACGGCGAATTAAACAGACATCCAGCGGGGTAGACATAAAGATACGTATATCCATTAAGTCACGTAACGCTTTGTCTGTAAATAATAAAATGCCTTCCAAAACAATAATTTTTCGTTGTGCAATATGGATAGTATCTGCGAGTCTCATATGTTCGGTATGCGAGTAAATAGGAACATCTATCGCACCACCTTTTTGTAAATCACTTAAGTGTTTACATAACAAGGAATGATCAAAGGCATCAGGATGATCATAGTTAATGCGTTCACGCTCTGAAAAAGGTAAATGTGAGTTGTCTTTATAATAAGAGTCTTCAGAAATCACCGCGACTTGATCGGAACCTAATTCTTTAATAATTGTATTTGACAGTAAGCTTTTTCCGGAAGCAGAAGGGCCTGCAATACCTATAATAATGATTTGTGTATTCA
>JAUYSE010000132.1 GCA_030696465.1 Legionellaceae bacterium | reverse complement strand
TTCAGGATTACGTGTTTCTGAATTGATTGGTTTACGATGGGAGGATGTTGATTGGCACAATCGCATTGTCCATGTTGAAGAAACGATCGTTGCAAAAGAGTCTAAGGGCCCGAAAACTGAGGCTGGAATTCGTGATATTCTATTACTACCCCCTGCATTAAAAGCCTTACAACAACAGAAGCAATACACGTTTTCCCAGCAAGGTCGGGTGTTCCATAATCCACAAACGAATAAGTCCTGGGAAACATCACAACAAATTCGCCGTACTCAATGGATGCATATTTTAAAAAAGGCGGGGGTTCGTTACCGTAATACTTATCAAACCCGGCATACGTATGCATCAATGATGCTATCTCAAGGTGAAAACATTATGTGGGTATCCAAGCAATTAGGGCATGTTGACGTTGAAATGGTGATCAAGACTTACGGACGTTGGATACCAGATAGCTCAACGCAATCAGGGTATCGTCCTGTGCATGATTGGGGTGGTCACTTAGGGTGAAGGTTCAGTCGATAAATTCTTTTATAGCCATTTCTAAAACAGTTAGCGCAATTTGATTGCCAAAATAAATAACTATATTTGAATTTTCAGTAATCACAGAGAGACCAGATTCCGTAACGAGCCTATCACCATTTTCCGTTACAATATATTCAATATTATCTTCGTAAGCAGGGTTATAATCTGGAGCGGTGTCTTTATTTGGTATAGGTTTTGAGACAGTCACATGTTTGGTATGCGTAACGATTCCATGTAATAAATGCATTTCAATCGAATTAACTTCCTTGCATAACCCATGAGCTGATTTGGTTATTTTCCCAGATTCCTTTAATGTATCGTTCAATTCTTCCTTCGATAACCCAGTTGGGTTTTCCCTCCACTCCAATAAATGATAAACGGTAAATGCTGCATTTAATGCGTGATCTAAGGCCGTGGTAACATCGAGATTATGCTCTGCCTCTCTTAATCTGCTGATCTCTCTCTGTGCTTTTTGTATCAGGATGTTATAATTTAACAAGACAGGAGTGCTCATGATTTCCTTATAAGCTATATAAGATGGTATCTGATCAGAGGGTTGGGTGCCGATATGGTGCCGAGTTTTAATATTGAACTAATTTCTACTTGACAAATCAACCACTTATATGGTGGAGGCGGCGGGAATCGAACCCGCGTCCGCGAATACTCTGCCATCGTTTCTACATGCATAGTCTTGTCTTTATATTTAGCCGCACATGCCCCGACAGACAGGAACAGGTGAAACGATCCCTCTTTATTTCACGTAGTCAGCAAGGGCCCCAGACCACGCAAGCTCGTCTATATGACCGCTGATTCTAACCGACAAGCGGGCTAGGTCAACGGGACGCTGGGTATTAGCCAACGCACAGACTCCATGACTTCACTACGGTTTAGGCAGCGATTGCAGTCACTTCGTCAAAGTTTGCATTGTTTGCATTTATGTTTATTTGAGCCATTTATACGAGCGGTCTCCTGCTCGGCATGCACTTCAGGTTTTGCAACCCACGTCGAAACCTGGTCGCCCCCTCACTTTTAAGTATAGCAGTTATTCTCTCGAAATATTAGGTTTTTGCGCAAAATATCATAAAAATTATAACACGTGGTGGTTTTTTAAACCAAAAACAGCCTGAGTAAAAAAACTATCTTGGAATCATGGACTGTTACAGACATTTCTATTTTGCTCCAACAAAAGACCCTCCGTCATAAACCCCTCTAAATAAGCGCCTCAACACCCTATAATAGCCCTGATATGTTGATTTTTTATGTAAAATAGGCAATAATGTAACACATAACTTTCTGTGGAAATTTAAATCACCATGCCTTATAAAGCGAACGAGAACTCTTTTAAAACCCTCTCTGATATTCAGAAGTATCTGAATAATTCTGATGCATCTCTAGCGCTCGAGCTTAACGGTACCAATGAACACCAAACAGAAGATCTTTTATTTTGGCTTTTAACACAAAATTTTTCGCAAAAAATCACCCTCACTTGCGATAATAAACCTTATCCATTATCCGAAGCATTACCTGCGCTGCAAGCACAAAAAAAATTACTACAGGTCATTTATCAAAAAAAAGCGAAAGCCCCCGTATTCGAAATAGATTCAGCAAAGCTCTCCATGGTACGCAAAGACAAACCCACAGGTCTTCGCATTGAAAAACAAAAAAAATATATCCCTACCCATGCACTGCATCCAACAACCACTATCACTCCTGCACAAAAATCTACGCCAACACCTACCCCAACTGCAACACCGATGCCGGTTATTGATGTCTCACTACCACACCAAGCACCTTCGTACCTTGACTGCTTAGTACTGGTATTACAACATATCAAGGTGAAAGGCATTACTTCACGCATGTCTAGGGCCCGCCAGCTATTTACACCCGAATTTTATGATGTCCTTATCCAAACCCCGTCCTTAAAACACATTGATCAACTCTTACTCTTACTGGCAGATGAAAAAGAAAGTACGTTTAAAAAACACCTAGAACGACTCAAAAAACTTCATCTATACGATGAAAAATATGCACCACTACTGACTTCACTTCTTTTGCGCGGAGACATTTCTTATGTTTCTTGGTTTCTCGATCAAATAGAGCGCCTACCTGAAGAACAAAGAACTTTCTTACAACAAGCCCATATTGCAGATAGCCTGCTTACTCCTGAAGGCATAGAAACCCTTGAAACACTGTGTCAAATGCCCCTAGCCGCCCAAACCTGGTGGAACCAAATTGCTACCAAACATCCTACCCCGGAGGGGAATGCCTTTCCTTTCACCGATTACTTTCAACAATTTCAATATTTTTTAAGTATCTTGCGCGATCACCAATGGCATTTACCTGCAGACTGCGCATTGCAAAGCACAGAAAAGTTACCCGACCTCTTAAAGTCGATGTTAAAGGTTCTAGAAAAATCAGCTAATCCACGGGATCAAATCACTTATTTAGACAAGCTGCACTGGGATTCTGAAAGCGCCCCTCTTTCGGTGGAAACCTATCAACAAATTCACCCCAGTATGCAGCTAAGCCCTGGCAATACGCTCAATGTATCCCCTGAATCCGAAATAGTGCTTCATCTTGAAAATAAAACTATAAAAGACATGGTCTTGTGGTTTTACCGCCGTGCAGGACAATGCTGGCATCCGCAATTATCTGCGCATGAACTGGAGAGTTTTGTACAGACTCTAGAAGAGTTTTCGGAAGCAGAACAAAAATATCTCCTATTCCTCAGTGCCGCCGTCACCTTTAAAAAAACGAAAACATTAACCCTGCCCAGCAAGACATTACAAGATTTTATTAGCTGTTATAAGCGCTTTAAGCCTTTACTTCCAGAGGAAAGTCTTCTAAAAAAACTCATAAATATCCATCACACACCGGAATATTGGGATGTCAATAAAATCCAGCATCGACTACACAGTATTGAACAATTTATCAGTAAAGCTGAGCTTGATTCTGAAAAAGAAGCATTTTGCTCTCTCGCCATGGATTTATTCCAAGATAACCCTCTGATGGCAGATGTTTTTTTTAAAAACTATGAAGCCAAAAAACCTATCCTCAAAGAAACATTACATGCAAACAGCTTTTTAACTCTTTTAAAATCTTGGGAAGCTACGCGGGCGTCTTTACAAAACGCCTTCCCCCACGAAAAAGATTATGCAGCATTCTGTACCCTATTGTCCGCACTAGAGCCGGCTCCCACCCCCTCGGGAATTATAGAGCTCTCCGAACAATTTAAAGCTACTCCTCAACACAGCTTACTGTTGTATGCGCTTACTCATATTAATGTTCAAGAATCTAGCACATTACCCTCCACCCAAAATATCCTTGCGATATTAAATACCTTCAAACCACTCTCAGCGGTAAACACTACACCGGAAGCCACCAAAACGTTTTTAGATGAAGCCTTTAAAAAAGAGAATCCTGGTATTTTCTTAGGAGAAAGAAGTGGCAACCCTGAGTCATTATCAATGCTCAGTGTCATAAAAATAGTAATTTGTGAAAATCTTGATATTAATTCTAGTGAAAATAAGATCCCCAATATGTTCAGGGGGAGCCTATCGACAGAGCTCAATATTTTAAAGAAATTAGATTTTACGCTTCAAAACACAACGCTAAGCGCAGAAGAGCAATTGGCAAAGTCATTTGAAATATTAGCGGACTTAGAAGAAAAATGCACAAAAACAAAAGGGAAAAATCCCAACTTGTGGAAAGCAGGCCTTTTCGCCACCAAAAAATTACCCGAAAAAGATAAATTTGTGCATGAGTGGCTCAAGTCTTATGAAGACTATAATTCTCTTTCCCCTATGTTTAAAGACAAGATCTTGGAGCTCCTCCGTCCACATGTCGAAAATTTACTGCGTACGCTAAACACCCATGATGACGAGTTTGAAGCAGGTATTCGCGCTCAAATTGACATTCCCGAGGAAAAGCTTAAAACGCCCTCTTCAAAAATGCTGAAGGAATACAATCAGCAAACCATGACACAAGTCTTACCTTTTCTAGAAATACTGCTCGCGCTTAAAAGTCAAGACTCTCTTACTAATAAAGATTCTGCCTGCTTTCCAATCTGTCTTGAAAAACTAAAAACCCCCATGCTCTCGCAACTCGCTTTTAAGCAAAAAGCTAGTTTAGTAACCACTTTAGTCACTATACGACAAAAAAATACAGGCAACAGTACCGCACTTTCAATGCAAGAACAATTTGATATCTTGATTGACGAGCTGCAGCAAAGTAAAAGTTTTCTCGCGCTCATAGAGAAAAAAACCAACGAAAAAGAAAAAGACGCGCAAGCACGTTTTCAACAAGCCCAGAAATGCTTTCAAAATGTATTAGTCAGTCTAGATACACTGCCCGAACTAAGCGCACTTCCTCACGCAACTCAAGAAACCTTATGCCGCATTGGCATCCACCACGGCCTTAATCACGAACACCCCATTTCTTTACCCTTGCTCGCCAAAATTTCTCAGCTTTCCGATTTACCTAACTCAACCTTACCCAAAGGGCAAACTAAACTCTTATTTCAAAAAATGGTCCACGTTATTCAAGAATGTCATGATGCGGAGGCGCAACTGCAACTCAAAGATATTCTTGAAAATACACATGCCTTACTCAGTCAAACACCATTACCTGCAGCAAATGGCCTTGTCGCTGAACTACTGCAAGAATTTAATCATGCAAACCCAGAGACATATGAACAATACTTGAGCGGCCTCATCCAAACTTTACTGAAAAAAATTAATCCTGACAAACCTGAAACTTACAATGAATATTTACTTTTCTTAGAAACTTTGTCACAACCCAATCTTTCGCAAGAAGAACGTACTTTGTATATGTCTTTCGTACGAAAGTTATGCCTGAGCGCCGATCCCAACCTTGGTATTTGGAAGCTCACTGAACTACTCCGTGCCTTAAAACAACATCCTCTACACTTAATAGATATTCATAAAAAACTTTTTGCTTATCCCCCTTATCCTAAAATCAATGCCTTATTAGAGGTCGCACGAGAAGAAAAAGATGAGAAATTAAAAGCGTTTATTCATAATTTTGATCTCTATCCTCTGAAAGAACAAACGCAACGTAATCTAGAAGAGCATTTTGATACCAGCCGAATTATTCCTAATATTAATGAAATCACCAATTTACTCGAAAAGCTCCCTTTATCTGCGCAAAAGCGTTATGAAATCCTAAAGGATAGCACTTACATTCAAATCATCGGGCATAACCCTACATATTCTATTACGCAAAATGGCAAGTCGCTGGTAGAAATCTCACGAGAAGAACTCAAAAAAGAGTTCGACGATCGTGTGAAGATTTTAAGAAATCCAAATATTGAGAAGAAAAAAACCGCGCAATTAGAGCTCATCGCTATTTTAAGAGAACTCTTCTTTAGAGCAACCGGACTGTTCCCTAAAACTACGCAAATACTGAGTCTTCTACTCTCTCTTGAGTATCCAGACAATTTGCTTATGCAAATTAAAACGGGACAAGGAAAAAGTCTGATTACCCCATTACTGGCCGTACTTCAATATGCCAAAAAAGAGGGTCCTATTAATATATGTACCGCCAATCGTGTTCTTCTGGAACAAGATTACAATAAGATGTATAAAGATTTTTTCACCATTCTAGATATTCCACATCGCAGCATTCTCTCGGACTCAGAACCAAATACCTCCGCCTCTGGCATGAACTGCTCAACCCTAGAAGATCTGTGTAAATATAAATTAGCGGCCGGTGAGAGACAAGGAAAAGAGCCTGAAGAAGCTGCGCAATTTATTTTGGATGAATCAGATACGCATTTGCTCACTGGACAAACCTATACCCTCATCCATACCCCCGAGTTTGTTGATGAAGAACATGATCTGCGCTGGATATATCCCCTTATTTACAACTTTTCTCAAAGTGATCTCTATACCAAAATAAATCCTGAAGAAGGTGCCTGGAGCCCCGCCCAAGATATTGATCGTCTGAAAGTTTTTTTGCAAAAACATGCACAGGGGCCGATTCAACAAAAACAAGCGCTAGAGTTTTCCGATGAACGCTGGGATGAACAATGCAAAGTTTGGTTGCGTAACGCCTGCAAAGCCGCACAGTTACAAGAAAAAGAACATTTTATCATCCAAAAAATAGGGGAAAACAGCCAGTATTATGCAACCCCTCTCGGTAACAACCCTAGCGATAGCGACCCCACGCAAGACCCTGCATCCTTCGGTGATGGCTTGCATCCATTTTTGCATGCTCGCCTAAATATAGAACACGCTGAGAAGGGCTGGCGTTTCCTTTGTGAAGCAGAGTCCGTCATTCTTGCCAGTCAATCGGCACAGGATTTTATTTTACAATCCTTACGCGCAGGTGGACGACTCATTGGGATTTCGGGAACACCTGGAGACAATGCCGCACTACAAGAAATGTATTCCCTATTTAAAACCCAAGCCATCGCGATTCCAACCCATGATGGCACCAACCGCACCGAACTCAAAGCACGGATTACCGCCGCAGGCAATGCGCATGTTCTAGAAATTATTAGCGCCATAGCAGAGGTAAAATCGAAGAGACAAGAACCTGAGCCCACGATTAAACTCAGCGAAATCCCTAAAACACCACATCTGGACACCAACCAATTTAGCGAGCTTCTACAAAAAAAATGGGGCGAAACACAAACTCAGCCCGTACTTATTATCACGCCCAATATTAAAGCCGCAGAAACCCTCCACGCATCACTGCAGGAGTATGCAAAGAAAAATTATTTCACGCTACAAGTGATTACCGGCCAAGAAGATTCCGAAACTCGTAAAGCCCTTTTAGCCAATGCCGGAAAACCCAACCACATTACCATTGGAACGCCTATTCTCGAACGTGGAATTGATATATTACCGCAACATCAAGATGGCGTATTTTGTATACAAACGTTTATTGCGCCAAAAGATTCCGAGGAGCAAATCAAAGGTCGCTCTGCACGAAACAAAAAAAATGGTCGATATATCGCTATTTACCCTGACAACGACGGCACTTTACTGAAAAAACATCTGGGTTTTTTCCCTGCACTCAGTAAAGAAGAGCAGTATCAATGCGTCCAAAAAATACAAAAAAATATGACGCAAGAGGCCACGACTCAACGCTTCTATACACGCCAAACAGAAATTATTAAAAATATTTTATTGGCCGAATGGACCGCTTGGAAAGCCCTCAGTCATGACATTTCTAAGACTGACGATATTAATCAACAATTCTATGCCGATAAAGGCAAACTCTTATCAAAACTAGGTACTTTATATAAACCGAATACCGCTTTAAAAAAATTAGATGCAGCGGTAAAAGAGTATGAACATCAAGCCAACAAAATTTGGACGGAACTTCGTCAGGAATGGATTCAACATATTGAAAGCGAAAAAACGCCAGCACTCTCTACGGAACAAAAATGGCGCCTTGAGTGCTTAAAAAGCTTACAGTTACAAGAAGCCTTAAAAACACAAATACAGATTCATGATAATATTACCAGTTATCAAGCACAGACTGAGGCACTCATTGAAAGCCAAATGGAGTCCATCCTCAATAACCCCGCCGCGGTGGTTGCCTCTTATCAAACGCTGTCTGCCGAACAAACCCTTCAATTTCAAAAAGAAGCCGATATCTGTACCGTCGAACAAATTCAGAAAAACATACAAAAAAACTTTAGTGCGGATGCTCTCCAAAAACTTCAAGAAGAGATACAAAAAAAACCTGGAACCGAGACTGCCCTAAAAACAGAAACCGAGACGACTCTAAAAACAGAATATGAAACCTTCCAAGAGGAATGGGCGACACTGACCAAAACAAACGATGCAGACACCCTGAAAAAACAAGTGCATGCTTTACTTGCTTTTTTGCTGAACATTAAAAAAGCCGCCGAAGAACTTCCTCTAAAAAGTAAGTATCAACTCCAAATAATCAGTAAACAACTGAGTGACATTGATGAGAACATGGGGTATAGCTCAGCAGATCCCGCGTTAAAAAGTCAGTTTAGTGATTTAAAAAATAATTACCATCGCGTCATTAGCAAAACGCTTGCAAAACGCCTATTAATGCAGCTCAATTGGGCCAGCAGATCACATCGAGGACTTTCCTGGTGGTTTGAATCCCAAGCGCAGTGTGAGGCCGCCAGAAAATTATGGGAGTGTGCCAACGACTTACAAGATGCGAATCCAGAAAGTTCTGAGGAACACCAAGCGAAATTATATGCACTCTATAAAACGCTGGAGAAAGAACGACTCACCTTACAATATCGTACTCGTTTTTCTATTGGACATGTTAATCCACGGATTCTCATCGAGCAAACGATACAATCCATAGAAGCACTGAATTATATTCCTGACACCATGCGCAACACCTTAAAAACAGAAGCCATGTATGAAGTACATGCGCAATCTCTGCAAAAAACGATCAAAAGCATCCATAATAGCTATTCAAAAGATATGGTTTGGCTAGAATGTCAACAAAGTATTCTCAATATTCTAAGCGATGAAGAAAACGCACCCAAGCTCAGTAAATTTGATGAGGTACATGCTTACACCGAGTCTTTGTTGGCCAATCCGGCTTATGCTAAGTACAAAACTCCGCTGAAAAAAATATTACGTAAATGCACGATCTCCGCTAAAAACACGCAAGAGTGTTTTCTAGACCCCCTATTTTGGCAAACAAAAGCGCAACGTCTCCATAAGCTTTATCATCTCCCTGCCACTGCATTTCTAAGCATTCAACCTGTGCATACAGGGCAGGAGCCTTATATTGAAATGATCACGGATCAGCTTTCTGAAGAACATCCGCTGCTCAAGGGGCAAACTATTATTCAATACAAGTCTCACATATTACCTATGCTCACCGCTGCTTTCGCAGACACCCATACGCAACTTGAATCTTTGACGGTATGGAAAAATGCATTCGCTTTAAACAAAGCGCTTGTTACGGCCTTACCCAAGGAGTTTCAAGCGCCTGCGAGCAACATTAATATATTAGAAGATCTTTCTGATAAACCTGAAAACTGTTTAACTCTAGAAGAAACAAGCACCCTGTTTTATACTAAAAAATTTGCGGAAGGGCTATATACGCTGAAAACCACTACCGTTGAGAATCTAAATGACACAAGGCTCACGCAGCTAACAGATAATTTTAATTGTTTAAAAGAACAATTGAGCATGTGCAATAACCCAAGCATAAGCACCAATATCACTAAAACTCTAAACGGAGCGCAACAAAACCTGGATAAATTAACAGAAATAGTCGTTCAAAGAAAAAATATCTTTACGTTACGCGGCACTATTGAAGAACTTACTCAGAGCATAGAACAGAAAAAAAATAAAAATATGCTTGAAACTCTCTTCGACAAAACAGAAAACCAATCTTCGTTAACCGCGAAATTAAATGATGCCAAAACAACTCTCGATCATACACAAAAATCCTTACAAGAAAACCTAAAACATTTTGACGCCAGCTACAAAACTGGACTCAGCACTCAACTAAAAGAGAGTATTTCTATTTTATTGAAAGAACTTGCTGCTAGCGCTAAAACAAGCTTAAACGTTAAAATAAAAACTCATATTGAGAAAGAGCAAGCTACTATTAATGAAAAAATCGCCGAAGAAAATAAAAAATCTTCCGTCAAAATTGTCCGATTTAACAATCCAAAAGCCTGGTCTGCTTTCGAAGCGAAATTACCACATCAAACCAAAGCTAAAGAGCCACCAGCGGATCCCCTGATTTTAAATCTCCCTTTCAAATTATTTTATTTTGGTCGACAAAAAATAGACGATTTAAAATATGCAGTAGGAAATATTGGAACAGAAATATCGCACATGATCGAACGCTACAAACCTATGGTTACTCATATGTTTAAACCATAGAACTCCTCACCCTGTAGCAAGGAACTTGGCCACCATGGTATCCGAGCCTTCCAATTAAGCTTAAGTTTTTCTTGACACTGAAAAGCCCCTACGTACCGCGGCTTGTCCCTGAGCGATCCACACGAATTTACTCATAGATCCCTTTCTCCAACTGAGTTTCTATAACCATCTGTAACAAGAGGTTGATGGCATTAAAGAACTGTGACTCATCAATGACAAGTTGTTTTTTAATAGCCTCACGACCTAAATACACCATAGATAAAGAACGAGTAAATTTTGCGGA
>JAUYSE010000088.1 GCA_030696465.1 Legionellaceae bacterium | reverse complement strand
GGCATACAATCAGGTGGCCCCAATAAACAACAATTACGCCGCATTATCCAAGGGCTCGAGCAAATAGATCTTATTCAAATTCAATCATTCAATAAATTCTTGATTGTAAAATGTCTATTAGCATAACTATTGATAAGTATTAACTCACTATACTATTACCTTACGCACCCACAAGTGTCGTCCCGGAATTAAGAGAAACTTGGGCGAGCGAGTGCACTTTCGTGGCGCACCGAGAGATTGATCTCCTACAGACAGATCGATTCGAGCGGCAAGGGGATCCATCGCAGAATTTTCAGAGTATTTAACTTAATTTAAACCGGCTCTGGATGACGGATATTTTTTTGAGCAGAGTGCCGCATAGAAAGGGAATTAAAAAATCCCAAACACATAGTTTATGATGGATGCTTTAAAAACTTGTGTAGAAGATTCATAACATTAAGGCCTGCTAAGGCACGCTTTCTCTCACAAGCCCAGAAGAAACAACCTCTGAAAGACTTTGAGGAAAATCGCCAACAATATCTTTCCGTTTTAACGCATGGCCTCTTTGCTGAACCAACAAAATAATCATGAAAATTAATGAAATAGGGGTTGATAATTTGTTCGGCCATCCCCAATCAAGACACCAGCTTGAAATAATATCCAGTATAATTAATACCATGTTCAATGCGATAAACCGCACACTAATGGCATTCGCATCCGTCAACTTTGTATTTTTTATAATTTGTGGTAACGCATAGGATAGACAGCAAATACGTGAAATATAACCAATCGTAAGTGTCAGCCCGCTGGGAAGATGCCTATCTAATAGAGCGAAAAAACAAACAAGAACACTCATCGTCGCGATAAGAATCAATATTTGAATCCCTACCTGCAGGCGCTGGCTGTTTAACCAAAAATGTCGTGTCATTTGTAAATGCTGAATACTCATAACCGACAGACTGACTATAGAAACCGTTTTATATTGCCACTGCAACCCACTTGAAAAACCATACAATAAATCGAGTAACAAACCTAAATAGAGTAAACCATGCATCGAAATACTCAGGTTTTGAATATGTTTGGTTTCGCGGTTATGTACAATTTGTGGTAAATACACCAGCAGATATAACACGAATGAAATATTTAAGCTCAGCATCCCAATAGCATGTGTTGTCATCCTATTCGTCCCCTCTCTATACCCCATACTTTTTGATGATACGCATCATCCCAAAAAAGCCATTCAAGCTCCGTTGCACGCTTAAATGCCATGATCATTTTATTTTGTAATGCAGGCGAAGCCTCTTCTGCTAACAAGTTCATGACTTGAATAGCCGCATTCACCGTTTGTTCAAATGCTTCACTGGAATACATATCGATCCAAGACTGGTAGGGATTTCCTGACACTTGCGTTAATGCAATACGCGCCCCTACTATTTGATAAATCCAAAAACAAGGTAATACGCTTGCAACGGCTTCCTCAACCGACGCTAAGGTTGCCGTACTTAACAAATAATGTGTATACATAAAACAGGCGGGATTTTTTTCCATGTCACTCATGTTTATATTGAAGGGGCGCAAATAATCCCGATGTAAGCCTTGCTCCGCTTCAATCGCATTTAATGCAAAACGCAAAAACTGTGCAGAAGTATCTGCTGGAAGACGTGTAGCAGCCATGGCTAACGCTTTTGCAAAATCATTTAAATACAAAGCGTCTTGTAAAACATAGCCAATAAATTTTTCCTGCGGTAGGGTTCCCTCTGCCAATTCTCGATTAAAGGGATGATGATGTATTTTGCTCACCAGAGGTTCTACTAAATCACACATGGATGAAAAGATCATGATACTTTACCTAGTTGCATAGAAGCTTCTAATAGTGGCCGACCATTAAAAGAGGCGTTGAAAAGGTCTCTTTCATAAGCATAAGATTGCTCACTAGTGGCCATGACCGGATCTAAACTCTCAAGTGTGCCATCTGCTAGCTCCAGCTCAGATACTTTCTGGGCAATCTCAAGAAGCTGATATCCAAAACTTACAAACGATGCATTAGAATTTGCTTCAATCCAACTCCTGTAACGATGCGTTGGTGAAATTAATGACATATCTACTCGTTCGCCAATTTCCCGATACATCATATAACAGGGTATCACCGCAGCCAATCCAATTGTAATAGAGGGTGATTTTGCTGCCCTTTTCAAGTGTTGCGTGTATTGCTCAACCACTTCAATTTTTACTGTACATAAGTTAGCAGGTTGAAAGAGCCCTGGCGTTCTTTTGGGATTAAAAAAACCATCCGAAATTTCTTGTAATAAAAGACGGGCACGTGCATAAATTAAGACGCTATCATCGCGTGTTTCAGGCCGTGTTGATAGTTTGTTTGCAATGTTTTGTAACACAAAAGCTAAGTCCACAATATATAATTCATCTTGCTCTGCATAAAAATCGAAGATGTTTTGTGGAAGCGTCCCACAATGTATAAGCTGGATAAAAGGGCAGTTATGTATTTGTTGTCGAATGAACGCGGCCCGTTCTTGCATTAAAGGTAAAAGACGCATCTTGTTTATTTTCACTTATGTAAAGCTTGGGTAGCCATAAGCAAAAGCAACAAGTTGACTGAATGAGCATAGCCTTATCTTGTTCACTCTCCCTCCGCAGGCATTACCCAGAGCAGGTTATAAGGGTTTTTCTCAGCTTTGAACATTCAAAGCACCCCTGGTGATTTAGGGTATCTTAATAAAAACAAGGGATCTATGTCAATCATGATGTTGCAAAATAAGCCATTCCCGCCCAACCGCAAGATTATGCCAACAAGGCGTGGCGGGTAAAGCTCTTTCGTAAACTTTCACGGCGCAGGGACGCGCCGTGAAAGCGTCAGGAGGACTTTATGCGTGTTTACGAAAGACCTTTACCTGATACGCCTTGGTACCACTAACGTAATAAGGCGGGAATTCCTTTGAACGTAATAAAGTGGGAACTCCTTTGAACGTAATAAGGCGGAAATTCCTTTTGGATATCAGGATTGTATTCTATTCATCATTGATGACTATGCGCTATAATTGACAATACCCGCTAATATAAGCGTAACACTTGTAATACATAACATCCTTTTCAGCAAAAATACGTGCGCCTTACGCACCCCATTATGCGCCATAATCCTTATTTGACCGATTCTTCTACTCGCTTCACGCTGAAAAAACCTTTTCTTTATCCCTAAGCGTTCTCCACTGGGTTTAAACAGTCCTACTTCTACATTCTCAAAGTAACGTTTACCATAACTTACTAATAGCTGCTCCCCTTTCCGGATATCGCGTCGCGCAGAATACACGATAACCCCAATACCATTCACATAATGCGTTTCAGATTTTACATTTGCTGGCAGAAAATTACGCCGGCGTAATTTTTTTTGAGGATCGTCTTTATCTGGCGCGTGATTCACAAATCTTGACATATTACCGCAATAACGACTATCCGTGTAAAGCTGCATAATATCCAATTTATAACTATACGTGTATTCCAAAAAGTTAGGCTCATGAACTGTTTTAACCCCGTTATATATGGCAACCACATCCCCTTCTTTCATGGGCTCTCTACAGTAGACGCCAAAGCCCATACTGGGATCAATATAACGCAACTCACCATAACTAAAATCAATCGGCTCTTTTAATAGCCGAATAATATCTTCGTTCGTCTCATAAAGCTTATCTCCATTAATAGACGCCGGGAGATCTTTCGTTAAAAAAGTATCATAAATAATCGTATCTTCCGAAAATTCAAATGGGTAACCGCGAAAAAGCGACACGATGGTTTCGAATTGTTTCATCTGAATCACGTCTTGTGCTTCTTGATGACTATTCATTGAAATATATATTTTATCTGCGAAAGGTTGAGCCTTAAATGCAGTAGAAGGATTTATCTTAAATTGACAATCTTGCGGGCGGTCTGCATGTAAGAGCCTGGAGTACACATAAATTGCCGTATACAAAAGGCCATCAATATCATCATATTCATAATGATACACCTGATCGACTACAGGGCTGTATGGTTCTATCATCAGGGGATGATGGAAATCTGATTGACGCATAAAGTGTTTCAGGGGGATTTCTTGGTCATCTTCAAAGGTACAAATGCCAGTAACTACATCAATGGTTACCTGTTGATGGGCTGCGTTTACCTTCTTGTTCGTCAATAAGATTTGCGTCACATAATATCCGTCTTTAATCATCAAAATTAAATAAACTATCCGTCAGTGTAAACGGTGCAGTGCTTTTTTTAAAGTATTTTACGAACCATCCGTACTACATAAAGCAAACACATACTATGAGTCCAATTAACATGATCCATCTGATTAATATGATCCATCTGATTAACATGATCCATCTGAGCCACGCGCATCAGCAAGATAGAAAACCCAAATCATAACCGAAGCCATTAAAGTGCTGTTTCGCTCGGACCCGTATCTACATTATTATGATTATTCTGAACATTATGATATCATAGAGAAACCTAAATAATCACATTGAGATATAAATACTATGCATTCAGCTCCAAAAACCGGCGTTACTTCATCTACTACTATAAAGATACCGCTATCTACGGATAAAATACTTAAGATGACCGCGCAAGCGAGAGAGACTAGAAAGCAACGGCAAGAACGAGAAGAACAGATAAAACAACGTTTGCCCGAACAGAAAGAACGAGCCGCCATCGTTACGACACTGTTACATGAAAAAATTGAAAAGCAGCGACCGCTCGCCACGGCAGCGGCACAAGAAAAACAGCATTATCTTGCACGAAAAATAAGCGATTACCATCAAAGAATGGGCCGAACTCTAGCAACAGCCCCCTCTTATGCTGCATCAACGCGTCAAAATATTTTTCAGATGTTACAACAAGATTTAATAAATTTACGCATAGATTTACACTTACTATCCTCTGAAAAAGACAAAGTTCGCTTAGAGTCTGCGCACCGAGAACTTAATCGAGCCGTACTCGCCATTCAATCTTTACTAAAACATCTTGAATATGTTGGACCACGCTTATCCGCAGATACTCGTGATAACTTTCAGAAGCAACTTATATTTATACAATGGGACATCGATCAACTATTGATAAAAAAAACCAATCATAACCAAAAAAAAGCTGTTCCTAACAAACCACTTGATGATTCAGCACTGACTCTCAATGCCGAATGGCGCCGCCATGAGACGGTCAAAGCTTCACAAACCTCGCCCTTACCCTATCCAGCACCTCTTGATGATTGTTTTTCAGAAACCTTATCTACATTATCTGACGAAACGCTTAATGAGGAATGGGAAAGAGAAGGCATCGTAAATACTCCTGTAGTTTCTCCAGAGCCATATACTCCCGAATATTCTGCAGTCCATTCTCAAGAAAACACCCCGAGTCTGACAACATCACCCAATCCCTCTTTGATACAACCATTCAATACCCTTACACTGCAGTCATTAGTGAATCATCCAGCTCCAACCCTTTTTGCTCGAACTGAAAAACAGCCACATCATAAACGACGTTCCGGTGAGGAAAATGCCCCGAGAGTAAGCCAGGGTCTCGACGCTAACGACACCAGGGGCAAATGCCTATAATGAATTCCCGCTTTCTCTAGATTGGAAAGGCGGGAATTCCTTTTATGTTATGATCTCAGCTTACGCACCCACAACTGCCATCCCGGGCATTAAGCTGTCCCTTGGTCACACCTATATTTTGAGAAAATAATAAAATAGCACGTCATTTCGAGCCAGTTTTAATACAGAAAAGAACCACAGAAAATTCTGCGAGAAATCTCCTGCAGACAGATCGATCCCAGCGGCAAGGAGATCCATCGCGGAATTTTCAGAGAATTTAACTTAATTCAAACCGGCTCTGGATGACGGATTCTTTAAGAACTTGTGTAGAAGATTCAGGGCATTAAGGCCTGCTAAGGCTCGCTCGCGCGCTCGCTCAAGTTTCTCTAAATTCCGGGATGACAGTTTTGGGGGCGTAAGCTGAGTTATGATTTATCGGCCGCTTTCAGAAATGCATGCAGATTCTTTAAATATTTTTCTTCTTCCTCAACCATCGCCATATGGGAACTGTGTTTATACAAAATAAATTGTCCATGAGGAATTTTTTCCGCCGCAAACGCTAAAGTGTTGGGTCTGGCTTCATCATACTTACCGCCCGTAATTAATACTGGCATATTTAAATATTTAAGATCGGCCATACGATCAAAATATTTTAAATTACCGGTCATTGAAAATTCACTCACGCCCCACATGGTGTTATATACATTCATATTCAAATGCTCCACCGAATACTTCAATTCCTCTGGCCATTTTTTCATGCGACAAACGAAGCGATGATAATAAATATCTACTGCATTGAGATACTCTGGCGAATCGGTTGTCCCCTGATGCTCGTGAATCCATATGGTACGTTGAACCTCCATTGGCAGCTGACTTAAAAGCTGTTTGGCGTCTTCCACCCATATTTTACTGCTTAACAAGGGGCTCGCCAGTGTCACACTTTTTAATGATTTAGGATTTTGTAACGCATATTCTGT
>JAUYSE010000012.1 GCA_030696465.1 Legionellaceae bacterium | reverse complement strand
TCCTTGAGAGAAATAAAATCACCGCAGGAAACGCGCCCCTATTTTTAAGAGTAGCACTTAATCATGAGCAATACTTTTTAGGTGAAGGTGCTAACAACACGCACCTCACCTAAAAACAAAATCTCATTGCTGTGAGTATCTTATGAGACTACACACTACCCATCCATTTTAAACCAAAATACAGCCCTTGTAGACCGAAGTTAGATTGGGTAGGCGAGGTATACTCTGTAATGGAAGCACTTGCGATGTTATAACTATATGCAACACTCTGGGTATTGAAATAGGTATTCCACATCCAGCCTAAATCTAAGCCCAAATCACCTTGCGACATGGCGTAGGTATATTCCAGTCCCAATTTGGCTTCTAATTCGGGCACAATCCCCATTTGTGAGCCCGATGAAGTGGCAACGCCCACAATGCCACCCACTGGCAATGCAGTGGTCATCGTACTAAAGGACTGTGGACCAACTAATAAGGCGGTCGCCGCTTTACCGTAAACATTTAATCCTTTTAACTGATTCATTACACGATCTAAACCACACGATAAATCTAGACCAATTCTCGGTCCAAAACCGTTATAACTCAGAGTCGCATTACTCACCAAACTGCTATCTGAGAAAGTATCGCTAATATTGGTTTTTACCCGTGCATACTGCACGCCGCCATAGAACCGTAGCATGCTAAAGCCATTCAGATCAATCAACTGACCAAACTCCGCATTAGCAGCATCCCATTGAGGATCTACCGTTTCTCTATCAGAGACGATAGTGACTGTATTTATAGGGTAATCTCCGGTAAATGTACTCGCCGCACGCGTTAATGTGGAGGCATGATGAACCCGATACCAATTCAGCGTGAGATCTTTACCTATTCCAACATCATAAGCACCTTCTATTTGAAACCCCCAGCCCCAATTAAGATTAGGTGAGCCCCAATCGGTATTGGTACGACCAACTGAGCCTACCATTGGTGCAGTAACAGTGGTAAGAGAGGTTAAAGCATTCATATTAGAGAATGTCGGTTGTAAATACAGGGCCTGCGCACCAAAACTCCAAGCAGGCTTTGTGCAAGGGGTAGTCACCGAACCGGGAACACATACAGCTCCCATCGTCCCTGCCAGGGCCATACTGCTGCCAAGCGTTAATATCGCCATCATGGTTTTTTTCAAAGACATCATACTGCTTTCTCCATTCTTATTTGGGTATATATACTCTTCACTCTTCGCACTTGCGTTTTTGGCGTTGTTGCCAATTCGCTCGCCATCGGTCATGGACTGCGAGTACACACCCTCGGCTCGTTCATTGACGCCTAGCCGAAAATCCAATTGCTGTGAGTATACCCAAGAGGGTATTGTTCAAATCCAATGAACATTTATGTGCCCAGCATTCTAGCAAAAATGGGTCAAAATTAAAAGAGCAGCCGTCTCGAAATAGATCAAAACTTGCACAATGAGCGATATTTTGTTAGAATGCTCGTTTATTGCAATATGTTTAAAAATAACATGAAAAAGTATTCTGCGCACGATAAGCTCTATGGAGATTTTAGTTATGCCAGAACAAGTTAAGCCAGAAAGGCAATCTGCACCCTCCCGTGGTTTTGCATATTACTGGGATGAACTTCAACAAATAGTCTCAGTGTTAATCATGATGGCAGCAGTTTTATCCATGAATTTGCTACGCTTGTTTTTTACAAGCCGTTTCACGCGATCCCCTTCCGAGAGTAAGGCTTTATCCGCAACCCCCAATGCAGCACAAGCATTAGTGTCTGTTCGTAAAATAGTGAATAGTTTGACCATTACCTTTTTTTTCAATATATTAGGGAATATTCGTGGGGCAATGGCATCGGGGCCAACACCACCTCCGCCATCAACATCAACTCGCAAGATATCCCGCACTATTTCTGAAGAGGCGTCTCAAACATATTCTACACTTATCTCTCCGTCCCAACTTGCTTCAACAACTAATGCTCTCAGTAAGAGTAACACGATTCCCCTTATTGCTCCCTTTACTGATCTCACCTTTATGCCGCAAACGGCAACGTTTTCCCTAGTGACGAATGAAGCTAAATTTCGAGTAGTATCGCAGGCTCAAAGTCTGACCTTAAAACTTCGCCTACCACTAGGTATTGGTCAATTTATGACACAGAGACCAGGGCTCAGCACGGTTTTTTTTAACTGGGATGTAGACCGAAGCACTTTGACGATGTTAGGTAGCCCGGCGAATATAAATGATGTTCTTCGTGTGCTTGCCGACTCTATCTATGACCCCAAAAACTATAATAGTCCAATATTATTGGCCGCTTCCGAAGGCGGTAACTGGATCTTAGCGCAAGGGAATACGAACCAACTAGAGCTGAATCAGCCACCCGGATTGACCGGTGTACAATACCCTAATATTACAGTGACGCCGAATCAAAAAGCCACGCAAAAGTTAGATGCCATCCCTAAACGTTTTAACGATACCGATGGCGATGACTACACTTATTATATGAGCGCAGCAGATGGTAGCCCCCTCTCTGCGTATCCCTGGGGTGCGCTACGAGATAATCAATGGAGTGGAACGTATGGTGCATATGGCTCATTTTATTGGTTAGTGTATGTCGTGGATAGCGGCGGTCTGCGCTCACCTTCTCTTATGTTTTGCTCAAATTTTGAATATATTAAGCCCTATTTAAAAAATCCGCTGACTAATAAAAATTATGCGACGGGGGTAACCTTTTCAGATCCGATCTCTTTAGATACCTTTGGCGGGAATATTGCCAGTTGGTCTGCCTCCGTCAATAACCAAACGTTACCGGCAACCTTTGCAGAGTTAATGTTTACTTCGACCCCCCCAGCGGTAAATGGTAAGATAGATCAAGATTCGGTAGTGAATGTAAGCATTATGGTGCTTTCTCAATATGGAGACACTGCAGAAACATCCTATTTACTGACGTTTACGACCCCCTCTTCGATATGGGACACTATTTGGACTGTAGGCAGCAATATCGTGTACTACGGACTGCCCGCGTTGACAGCCTGGGCGCTCCGCTATGAAATCCCCAATGCTTTATTCTATAAAAATACAAATATACCAGTGGAGAAATTTTTTAATGCCTATGGCGAACATCCTAATCTCGGTTGTTTTCATAGTCTATTTCCAAAATTATTTGCAAAGTCAGAATTAGATTTAGATTTAGAGTTAGAGTTAGGCTCAAATTCAGAAAATTCTGGATGCTTGGCGTCATTGTTAGCCTATTTCGATGCTCGTTATCCCAACACGATAGTGTACCCCCACCTATTTCACACCCCGCACTCGAAAGATCTAGGAATCTTAGATGCGGCTATTGCAAAATTACTCAGCTGGATACCTCTGCTACCCATGCGTGTATATGAACGGTTCGCATTACAGAAATTACCCGAGTTAATGGAAGGCGGGGGATTTATCTATGATGTAAATACCAATAGCGTCAAATGCTCACCTGAAAAAATTGTACTCCTAGGAGATATCCAGGAAGTTTTATTACTGATAAGCACACTCAACGGTTTAATTTTAGCACGCACCACAATAAACTTATCCGATATGAAAAAAAGAAAATTTTTAGTAAGGGAGCCTAACTTAACTGATCCATTGCTGAACGTTACCGCTTTTAGCACAGAATTACATGAGCAGCCTGAGGAGAGAGAGCCCGCCAGCCGAAATGACTATACTGCGATTGAGATGCACAACATAGCACCTCCTAATATTGTGGATGCAGCTACGTTGTCAGAGGAACCACCGGTCGCCGATGGAGTTAACAAATTGATCAACAAGACTTCTAGAGAGTCTTGTTTAGACAAGGAGGCAACGATCCCGGACCCGCTGGATACCGCAGCGTCTCAAAAACTTGTTGAAAGCCCTCTGTCTGCTCCGCATTCGGTGTTTTTCCCATCCATAGAAGATGCTTCAAAAACAAAATCGCGCCATCCAGACTTAGAAGCCGCGTATGAAGATCACTCTCTTTTATGAGACATGCAGGAGTGTAAGCTATCTACTTAATTCCGCAACTTGTAACAAAAGCACTGCCTGCGGTTACCCCATGTGTCACGGCAAGCGCAACTGAACGCATCCTTGATTGCTCAAAAAAACGATGCGGGCTAAGAGACCGTGGCGACACTGGCACCGCAACAGACGCTCCATTGGTTGTCCTCGCTATCTCAATACCCTCTTGCTCGCGAGGTAATGTGTTCATCTCGATCACTTGATGCATTGGTTCCGCTTCTATCGCTCCAATAGGCTCTGTTGGCAGTAACGGCCGCTCTGCCTCTGCAAAAAATCCTCGTAAGACTCTTGCCATGCCAGGAGTCCCAACGCAAATACCATACAATATTGCAGAAATCACGCGAGCGAACAGTGCAAACAGACCTAATTGCGCAAACATCGCCCCTGTTGCATTAGTGACACCACCCAAAGCGCCGAATGCAGAAAGCAAAACAAAAGGGAGCGCCCAAAAAGTATATTTGTCGCTTGGATCGGCGGCTTGCCCACCATACGTGAGCTGTAAAAGGCCTCTACATATCCAGTAAAAAAATAAGGGGATTGTTGCAATTGCACCCAATGGAGACAACGTAAAACCCAACAG
>JAUYSE010000160.1 GCA_030696465.1 Legionellaceae bacterium | reverse complement strand
AAAATCAGCAGACTCTTGTACTTTCATTTTTTCGCGCAAGCTTGAAATTCGCGGATCTTGTGCGGTTTCTTCTTCATAATGATGCGCTTGTAAATCACCATATAATAAAGCGATGGCCACCATATATTGTAAACAATGATCTCTATCTGCCGGATTATGCAGTGGCCCTTCTTTACAGATAATTCGCAATGCAGACTCATGTGTTAAAATATCAATAGAGCTAATTTCTTCAATGCGCTCTGCATAGCTTTGGTGTAAGGTAATAGCCGCTTCTACTGCGGTTTGCGCATGAAACTCTGCTGGATAAGCAATTTTAAGCAGTATATTTTCCATCACATAGTTGTGCAGTGGCCGATTTAATACAAACGGTTTTTCTTTAAAAGACACCGCATAAAAGCCCCATACAGGTGCGGTCAGTGCAGAGGGATAACCCATTTCACCCGTAAGACTGATTAAGGCCAAACGTACTGCGCGTGCACAAGCATCGCCTGCGGCCCATGACTTACGTGAACCGGTATTCGGTGCATGTCGATAGGTTCGCAAACTTTGTCCATCGACAAATACTTGTGATCCCGCACGCAATAAAGTATCTCTGTCCCCACCCCACAATGACACTGACAGTAAAGTGCTGGCTAATTTCACTAAAATAACGTGATCGAGCCCTACTCTATTAAAACTATTTTCAAGCGCCATGATACCTTGAATTTCATAGGCTTGAATCATCGCCGTTAAAATATCTTTCATGCGCAAAGGCGCTAATCCGTCATGTTGACGTTGTTGGGCGACATAATCAGCCACCGCTAAAATTGCCCCTAAATTATCAGAAGGATGACCCCACTCTTGGGCAAGCCAGGTGTCGTTAAAATCCAACCAACGGATTAAAGTTCCAATGTTAAACGCCGCTTGCACTGGATCTAACACATGCGCTGTGCCTGGAACACGTGAGCCACCATGGCAGCTCATGCCAGGAACAAGAGGGCCTAACAATTTACCGCATTCTGGAAAATTTAACGCCAGCATCGCACAACCTAAAGCATCCATCAGACAATAACGCGCGATATCATAGGCTTTTTTTGAAAAATCTGGCGCTGCGCTCACGTAGTCCACTAGGGTTTGCAATACCGTGTCGTACTCTGCTCGAACATTAGAGGTCACTGGTTTCTCCCAGTCCAAGATTGTAGTTCAGGACCTATATATTCCGACTCAGGACGAATAATCCGATTATCTGCACGCTGTTCGAACACATGTGCCGCCCAACCACTTATTCTGGAAAACACAAAAATTGGCGTAAATAAAGCGGTGGGAATATCACAAAAATGATAAGTCGATGCGCTATAGAAATCGACATTAGGAAATAAATTTTTTTCTCGACGCATCACCGCCTCTACGCGCTCCGAGATAGCGAATAACTTAGCATCTTTATGATTCACTGAAAGTTTTTGCGCCCATTGCTTGATAATATCTGAACGAGGGTCGGAGGTCTTATAGACTCTATGACCAAAACCCATAATTTTGTCTTTGTGTGCTAAGCGATGCATGATTTTTTGCTCTGCATCCTCAGGATTTTGCATATCGTTGATCAACTCCATGGCTGCTTCGTTGGCACCACCATGTAAGGGGCCACGTAACGTGCCAATCGCACTCGTAATGGTGGAGTAAAAATCAGATAAAGTAGAGGCCGTCACGCGCGCCGCAAAGGTAGATGCATTAAAATCATGCTCGGCATAGAGTATTAGCGAAATATTCATCATCGCCCTTTGAATATCATTCGGCGCCTTACCATGTAACATTGCTAAGAAATGTGCGCCAACCTGTGTTTCTGAACTTTCGCCAGAAATTTCTTCACCCAAAAAATGATACACATACCAATACGCAATAATACCTGGAAATACTGCTAACAGACGATCAGCTACCGCATGTTGATTCACAAACAAACCTTCCGGTTCAATGGTTCCTAAAAAAGAACAAGCGGTACGCAGCACATCCATGGGATGACTTTTTTTAGGAATAGTCTGTAATAATAGTTTTAACGAGGGGGGTAATGTTCGTAAGCCCTGCAGCTTATTCACATAAGCTTGATATTCTGCATTATTCGGCAAGGTGCCATACATTAATAAATACGCAACTTCTTCAAAGCTGGTATGCTCACATAAATCTTCAATGGCGTAACCTCTATAGGTTAAACCATGTTCAGCACGTCCCACGGTAGAAATAGCCGTCCTTCCCGCGATGATACCCTCTAAGCCCCCCGCATTCATTGCCATTTTTTATAATTCCTTTTGCTGCGACAGTATTCAAGAAGACTACCCTTCTCAAAAGCGTTCGTCAATCATCGATAATATTTTAAAAAGGTGATATAGTGTGTGCTTTTTGATGAGCGTCGCACCTTACGCCCCCACAGCTGTCTTCCCAGGATTTAGGGCTGCTTGCCGAGCGCGCAGGCCTTAATGCCCGGGGTCTGCTCACGATCTATCCGAGCCGCGACCGTGAGGGAGCGGAGCAGTTTGATTTTATCGGATTTTATTTTAAAGGTCGCTGCTCGCGATACATCGTACTGGTTTTATTTATAACTGAGGTTCTTATGACTGTGTTTCGTAAATATTTATGTGTAATTTGTGGTTTCATTTATGATGAGGCCGAAGGCCTTCCTGAAGAAGGTATTCCTGCTGGCACCTTTTGGGACGATGTTCCCGAAAATTGGTATTGCCCGGATTGTGGTGCCAGTAAGGCTGATTTTGAAATGATATTAGTGGCTGATTAACACTGGTTTCACCACCACTAAACAGACTATCATCATTAAGAATAGCGTCGGCACTTCGTTAAATACTCTATAAAATACGGCGCTATGCTTATTTTGTTTTTTTACAAACAACTTGCGGCAATATCCGCAATATAAGTGATACACGATCAAACATAACACACAAAATAATTTGGCATGCATCCACGGCTGATGCACATAATAGACCGGCATATTTAAAAATAATAATATTCCTAGCCCATTGGTTGCGATGAGCGCAGGATACATTATTCCATAATATAACCGACGCTCCATAATTTCAAATCGCTGTAAGCTTAAAACGTCCTCTGCCTCAGCATGATAGACAAACAATCGAGGCAAATAAAACAAGCCCGCAAACCATGCGACCATACTAATAATGTGGAACGCCTTGATCCACAACATTAGGGGGCCATCCTTTTTCTCAGTAAATTTAAACCCTCAACGAGCAACGCAAAGGCCATACTAAAATATACATAAGATCGAGGAATATGCAGCGAAAAACCATCTGCAATTAATAACACCGCCACTAAAATCAGAAAATTTAAAGCCAGCATTTTCATGCTAGGATGTTGTTCTATAACTTTAGCCACCGGAACACTCGCATATAACATAACCCATATCGAGATGGTAATCGCACTGGCCATTACCCAAAATTGTGTCGTTAAACCAATCGCCGTTAACACACTGTCTAGCGAAAAAATAATATCCATGATTCCGATCTGCACCACAGCCGCCGACACCGTTGTGGGACGACGCTTAATCGTTTTTTGTTCCTCTTTATGTAGAACTTCGCCATGAATTTCTTGTGTCGCCTTGACTAATAAAAAAAGCCCACCCACCAATAAAAAAATATCTCTCACCGATAAATGCCAATTATGCCAATGAAGAATGGGCGTAGTCATGTGGACGATCCATACTGCAGATGCCAGTAATGTCAATCGCGTTACCCACGCAAAGGTTAAGCCCCAAAATCGCGCTTTCTTCCTGGATTCCTCCGGTAAGCGTTTCACGATCAGCGTTAAAAAAACTAAATTATCGATGCCTAATATGATTTCTAGGCCTGTTAACATCAAAAGGCTGATAAGTATATCTAAAAATTGCATAATCCACTCGCAATAATTGCAAAACCCTAGTACAAGGTTATAATACACTTTTATGATATATATTTAAAAGGAATACGTTATTATTACCTTTATAAAAAAATTACTGCGTCGGAATCGTGTTGTCCAGCCACATTCATCTATCGACCCTCAATATGTGATTCCCCGAAGCGCACATAATATTTCTAAGGCTAATATTGCGCCTAATGCATTGACTGTGTTAAACCGTCTCGAAAAAGCGGGATTCCAAGCTTATTTAGTAGGAGGAAGTGTCCGAGATTTACTACTGCATAAAGTGCCCAAAGATTTTGATATCGCAACCAATGCCACTCCCAATGAAGTTCGACGGCTATTTCGCAATGCCTGGATCATTGGCAGACGATTTAAACTGGTACATGTTACTTTTCATAAAGAAATTATAGAAGTTGCCACTTTTCGTGCACATGCCCCAAATGATCCGCTCATTAAAACATCTGAGCATGGCATGATTATGCGAGACAATCTATATGGCACCATCCATGAAGACGCTTGGCGCCGAGACTTCACCATTAATTCCCTCTATTATGCGGTCAGCGATGGTGCAATTATTGATCTCACGGGTGGTTTTAAAGATATTCGTGAAAAAAAATTACGGATTATTGGCGAGCCCGCTACTCGTTATCAAGAAGACCCTGTGCGCATGCTACGGGCCATCCGCTTTGCGGCTAAATTAGACTTTTCAATTGATGACAGCTCATCCGCACAAATTCAAACATTGGGCCCCCTATTACAACATGTGTCTTCTGCACGTTTATTTGAAGAAATCACAAAGCTATATCAAGGCGGTAGTGCTGCAGCAGCGCATAAACTGCTTATGCACTACAACTTACTTCCCTTTATTTTTCCGGC
>JAUYSE010000139.1 GCA_030696465.1 Legionellaceae bacterium | reverse complement strand
ATCACGGAGGAGTCTCCGGGGGGAGGGGCAAAACTCACTGAGCCAGGCTCCCATCCCCCGCAACTACCACACGCCGCAAATGCTAACCAGGGCATATTGATCAACAAAAAACCCAAAAACCAAGAGTACATCGTTTTTTTACCCATGGCTGAACGCATATTTGCCTCGGCTTTCATAGTTGCCTACCTAAAAAACCTTTATAAAACCAATCATGCACAGTTGTCGCCAGATTACGATTTTCAATAATAAACGCCCAATAATGATAACGGAAAGTTAGCATTGCAGGGATTAATGCGATAACAAAACTTAGACTACTCGCTCGAAAATTTCCCTGCATTAAATGATACGTGGAATACCCTAAAATAGACAAACTGATGAGTAACATAAAAAAACTCAAATGCCTTAAATAAGAATATCGTCGCGCCAAATCTGTATCAGAGAGTCCTAAGTCTTGCGCGACTTTAGTAAACTCTTTTTGCTCAGTTTTGGAGAATTTTTTAATAACAAAAAAATTTTTGAAAATCTCAACAACATATAAAAGTGATGATTTGCTTCTAGACCAATCAGTCCAATATTCAACATTCACAAAATGAAGGAACACCTTTTTTACGCGGCTGTTTTTTTTATTTTTAATCATGATTGAGTATACTTTTAGATCTGATGTTTATACTATAGTAGTATACATTCCAGTCGTCTACTTTTTATTGGTAAATTCTTATGCCTGACCTCAGCCAAGAAGCCGCAACAAAGTATTGGAGCGAATATATTGACCCCATGATTTATCGTGTCCTTATTTTTCTAGAAAGTGTAGAACATTGGACCCTCGACCATAGCCCTGTTCTTGAAGAGGCCATGCACAAATTAGGTGACACCCTAGAAGACATTCATTCTATTGACCTCAGTAAATTGTCCCATGAAGATACTATTATACGTGTAGTTGCCAACATAAAATCTACTCGTGGACTTCGATTACTACAAGCGCTTGATAGTGTTCATCCTGGTAGTGCTTCCCGTATCCTTATGCATGCAGAACGGAATACTTTCAGTAAAAGTGATCCTAGTGGTGTTTTTTTAAGTAGAAACATGGCCTTTGAGCGCTTACGATTATTGGGTCGTGTTTTTTCAGAGTATCGGTTACATTTAATTGCTAAAGCCTTAACTGGAGAAGAATAATGAAGGGACCTCTTGCAACTTGCTCCAAACAAAAAGTACTAGTTGGCCTGATTACCTCCTGGCTCTGCCTAGGAATTCCACAAATAAGTCTTGCCGACACCACTGTCCCTGCTCCAGGAGAACAAAATGGGGAGTCTGCTGCTTTAAAGAAGATAGAAACATATTTAAAAAATTTCGGCACCTATTTAGGCTTTAAACTCGATGAAAAGGCCAGTACAAACCCTACCGCAACCGCCTTTATCGATAATCCCAGTGCCACCTGGCAGAATGCATTTCAAACGTTTATCAACATGAATATTGATCCCAGTACCGCTAAGTCAAAAGAAACCTCTACTGGAAGTGGTTATTCTTTAAGCAATGGAATGCTCGTCCCGGATAAAAATATTGATGTCACGCCATGGCAAGCAGATCCTGTCAGTCAAGCACTGCTTGATCTCATCAGTACCCCCAATGGCACTTATGAAACACCTCCAGCAACTAATACCAACCCTCTAAAAGCATCACTGGCCGCAACGACGACACCTAGCACTTCATTTAACATAGCGCCTTCGCTGCAAGCAGTGCAAGCAACTAGCTTAGGAGAGTTAAATCCGAGTAATACCGACTTTCAAGGATGTACGACAGAGACTTGCGGCGTTATTGCCGCCAAAAAACTATTCAAAGATGCGCAGACTAAAGTGTTAGAATTAAATAGTGACAGTCTTCTCATGCCCACGCAATATACGACTATTTCAGTACCTAGTGCCAATGGCGGTGCAGCTACATCTCTCGACCAAGCGACCATTGCCGACAAGTTTATCCGTTATGTTATTGGCAGCTCAATGCCTCCTCCCATGCCCACACAAACTCAATTAAATTCCATTTATACCTCTTCTCATACTGGATTAAATAGTTTGGCTTCTTATCTCAGTAATATGCGTGCCTTTGCAGCACAAAGATCAGTGGCTATCAGTAATTTCTATTATGTCTTAGGTAAGCGCCTCCCAGATCCAACGACTAAAATCAGTCAAGAGATGTATGAATATCAAATGGCAACCTGGCGCCTAAGCCCCCCTAGCACCGGATCTACGAGCTGGGCGGACACGATGAATCAAGCCTCTTCAGCCACCGTTGGAAAAGAAATTGCGACCCTTCTCGCTGAAATTAACTATCAACTTTATCTCACACGTCAGCAACAAGAGCGTTTACTTATGACCAATAGTATTCTATTGATTGTGAATGGAAAAATGACAATGCCTGACTCTACCAATGTAGGAAAGTAAATATTATGGATATACTTGCACAATACGGCTTATTTTTCGCAAAAGCGAGCACTACGCTTATTTTTGTGTTGCTCGTTATTCTGTTTATAACGTTACGGAAACATAAACCCAAACTACAAGTCCACTCACTCAATGAAGTATATGA
>JAUYSE010000073.1 GCA_030696465.1 Legionellaceae bacterium | reverse complement strand
CGAGCCGCGCGCGGCTCGGATAGATCCTGTATATATGCTCATTTTTATTGCAAAAATATATTATTTCACTATAGTTATAGTAAATCTCTTTCACAGCGGAAGCTATCATGCCTACACCAGCCTATTATACCATTTTAGGCGTTTCTGAGAATGCAACGCAAGAAGAAATTCACAGCGCTTATAAAAAATTGGCGCTCATGTATCATCCCGATAAAAACCCGAACGGCACAGATAAGTTTAAAGAAATATCAGAGGCACATGAAACTCTCAATGACGCTCAAAAACGACAACAATATGACCTCTCCTTAAAAACAGGCAGCCCTTTTCAGCCCGGCGCCAATGCTCAGAAGATTTCAGTGACCATTAGCCTTGACCCATACCTAAATGCTCTACTACATCAGCACGTTCAAAACGGGGGAACCATTGAAAACATCTCCTCCCTATTGAAAAATGCAATTATCAATAAATTGCAATCTGCTATGAAACCATACGGGGTGATCCTCACCGAAGACATGATCCATACTATAATATTAACCGATACACAAGTGAATCTTCCTGTTACAGCAAGCAGTCAGGCCTCCTCAACACCTACGCCTAACAAACCTCCTCCGAAAACAGTGCCCAAGCCCTCAAAACCCTTTATGAATACATCTACCAATCAGCAGCAAGATCAAAAAGCCCCTGCGCCCTTTTCACAAGCATCTCCTACGCCACAAACACCCTATAGCTCGACTCCTAAGACTTCTGCTTCTCAACCGGCATTCTTCTCAACCCCGCAACCTACTGAATCAGAACAAAAAGCAACTGCTCCGACAGAGACTGCCATACCAAGCAAAAAAGATCCTTTTTTAATCATGCTCGAAAAAACCTACAGCAACATTCATAGCATCAAACCCTCTGCTGCTCAAAAAAAACATGACACTATTTTTAACCACATCAAGTCTTTGTCCTCTTTAAAAGCTAAGCTCGTTGCCTTACAACAATTTATTCCTTTTACTATTCACTCCAGTTATAAAACTATACATCCCTATGATTCTTTTGCCACCCATATTGGCAAAAAACACCCCGATCATCTCGATGTCAAACTTATGAAAGCCATACAACATGTGGCCGCTTATCAAGTCAAATTACAGTCTTTGTCTACACCCTATGATTCATCACCCAAGATGGCGCTTATAAACGCTAAATTAAATATTCTGAATGAAGTGCTCACGCATATCAAAGATCCCGATAAGGCTATCTCCGCATTAAAAGAGTTACTCAAAAACAAAGGGAAAAAAGAGACATTAGCCACTAAACGTGACTCTTGGAATGTTTTCTGGAAGCCTCACAGCTTCCGGTATATAAAAGAGTTAGAAAAAGCCCTACAAAGCTATGAATCAAAAAAAACAAGTTGTGCTAAGCCTGGCGGAAAAACGATATGAGATCGCTGCTCACTGCAGGACAAAAACCTCTAAAAATTAAATAGTATGGGGAATGTTTTTTTGCTCAAACTATAAACCGCCAGTCTAGCCGCGACCGTGAGGTCATGGCTTTATACACAAGTAAAGCCATGACCGTGAGGGAGCGGAGCAGTTGAATGTTTCAAAATGCTCCGCTCCCTCACGGTCGCGGCTCGGATAGATCGTGCTAATTTTACTCATAAGATGCGTTTGTCTTGTCGTTCACTACCGCTTGATCGAAAACTTAATTGCTATGAGTATATATAAACTACACCAATTCCGCGGATGGTTCTTCTTTCGTTCTTCTGGCTTTTCTACGGCGCCACGCCTGATTAATAAACGGTGGCGCACACATTAATACCAAACCAAGAGACAACAAACCTTCGTAACGCATCGCACTGCCTACTAAAATACCTTCGGGGGGAATAAAACTGACGATAAAAGTAAGCACTGTACCCAATAATCCAATTCCAGAAACTATATACATTCCCCAATCTCCACCCGGAATCCGAAAGCCTCTTGGATGGTCTGGTTGTAGTTGACGTAAACGAATGCCGGTCAAAAACATAATCATATACATAAGCATATACAATTGTGCCGCCAGTGCCGTTAAAAACCAATAAGAACCATTGACCGAGGGGAAAAATAAAAACAAGCCCGAAAGGACCGTCACAATCATCGCTTGTGTAACCAATATAAATACGGGCGAACCATGCTTATTACAGCGTTGGCACCACGTGGGTAAATTTCCTTCGCCCGCGGCAACCATCAAACCTTTGGTCGGTGCGATAATCCAATTACTCACCCCCCCTAAACCACCGAGCACCAGCATCAGCGCCATTAAAGGCATGCACCATAACAATTGATAGCGTTGAAAGAAGGCTTGGAATGCTTGCATAATTCCCGCCACTAAATTGATAGAATCATGCGGTAGTACAATAGCAATCGACAAAGAAGATAAAATCAAGGTTGAGACAATAATGAGTACCGAATAAATCAAGGCACGAGGGAAAGCATACTGAGGATTTTCTACATCATTCGCATGCACCGTCGCGATTTCAATACCACAAAAAGACATAATAACGGCCGTTAACGATACCCACAAACCAGAATCATGCAAACGAGGCAAAATACTCTCGGCACTAAAAGAAATGGCGCGCGGATTACCTTCCAAACACCACATCGCCCCCAAACCAATAATTAAGGTCATCGGAATCAAAAGTCCAGAAATAGCGCACAAATTACTAAAAAAACCAGAGGCACGCATCCCCTGAATATTAATATACGTCGCGCCCCAAAAAGCTAATACAATCACCTGCCATAAAAACCAAGGATCATTCGCCAATTTTGGGTCGATCAAATACCCCACCGTGCCCGCAACAAAAGATAAAATAGTGGGATACCAAATCACATTTTCAATCCACTGTAACCAGATCGCTAAAAAACCAATTGGTTTACCAAAGGCTTCTTTTACCCAAATATAAATCCCCCCCTGCTTGGGCCAACCAGAGGCTAATTCAGCGGAAACTAAAGCGGTAGGAATTAAAAATATACAGGCGCCAAATAGAAAAAATACAATTAAATTACTACCAAATAAGGCAGTTGCCGGTAAATTACGAATGCTATCCACTGATCCAACGGTAATCATTGTTAAGGTGAACATACTGAGTGCATATGTTTTTTTAGACATGTGTTTCCTTCTTAATAAAAATGGATCGCTTATCTTTCTGCACGATCTTGTGCTTGACAAGGTTTACATACGCCGTATAAAACGAGGGTATGATCCGTCATTAAAAACTCTGCCTGTGCCGCCACTAGTTGTTGTCTTGCCTCTATAGTGGGATCACAGAACTCGTCTACACGTCCGCAAGAAACGCAAACCATATGATCATGGTGCGCATATCGATTCATTTCGTAGACGGAGTAATCTTCTTCAAAGTAGTGTCGTCTTACTAAGCCTGCTGCTTCAAATTGCGTTAATACGCGATACACCGTTGCTAAACCGATATCTTCGCCCATGTGCAAAAGTTTTTGGTACACCGTTTCTGCACGTAAATGATGGTCGGGCGATGTCGCCAAAATTTGTAAAATTTTACGCCGGGGGCCCGTAATTTTTAAACCCACCGCCTTCAATTGCAGTTCTTCTTCCAAAAACACTCCTTTTACGACTCTTAAGGTCATGCTATTATGACGACATTTCACGAACTAGGCAAAAATATGCGTCGATTTTCTTTTTTATTTTTAGGTCTAATCTCTATTTGTCTTCTTAATGCTTGTCTTTCTTACGATCTGTCTCGTAGAGTCGTAGAGCAAGGCAACCTTCTTCCTGATCAAAAAATTGAACGCCTTAAAGTCGGCATGAGTAAAGAAGATGCCGCTATTTTAATGGGCACCAGCCTGCTTAGCCCCATGTTTCAGAAAGAGCGCTGGGACTACGCTAATAGCTTACAAGTCAATGGAAATCCCCTGAAAGTACGCCGCGTCGTTTTATATTTTAACGGAAACACTTTACAGCACATAGAGCATAACCCATGATTATTTCTTTACAAAACACACCAGAAACATCGGTCACATTAACCGTTTCCGAGCGATTACCTATCCATATTGATGCACCGTATACCGTTGAGTGTCAATATACTTTACAAGAACAGGCGCGTCATTTTTTAATGACGCTGGCTCTATCGAGCCAACTACTGATACGTTGTCAACGATGCATGCAATGTTTCGAGCATCATTATCAACATCGCTTTACCTTAGCATTGTGTTTACAACAGGCTGATGTAGATAAACTCAGTAACGAATATGAGGCCATTTTGCTTGAAAATAAGACGAATGTAAACCTCGAAGATTTAATTAATGACGAAATTCATTTATATAGCCCCGAAAAACATGACTATGATTGTTTCTCAGGTGTTAGCGTGTAATGCGCTTTATGAAGACATTTGTCACTGATTGATAATCTTCTGATGCCGCGGACCTTCGGCCGCGGCACGTAGGCATTGAGGACCAAATTGGCTAACATCCATTGACGTCACTATCATCAACGCCCTTCTGTCGCTCCTGCAGGTAAGCCAGTAACGCCACCCGGACAAAACGTCACTTGGTAATCTGTCACTAATGGAACTCCGCCAGCACCTTCTGTGCACGAAAAAGACGTGGACGCATCATCAAAAGGATAACTATATGCCGTAGGGCAAGCTTGCTTCAGCCATAAAATAGCATTAAATGCAGTTATAGAGGTCCCACTGGTTGCAAGCCAATCATTATTCTGTGTATTCGGAAAACACTGCTTAGTCACCGCAGTAGGTGCCACCGTAGAGGTATTCCAATTCTCGCAACCACAAGCATTCGCAGGAAGCGGATTGACGGTAAGCGGTTGATATCCAGAGCCCAACGAACTATTGTCAGTGACTTTACAGGATAGCATAGCCCAAAACTCCGCAGGCGCCCCACCAACATTTCCATAACCAGGAACGTGCGTAGAAATAGTACTCATCGGAGTACTCATATCATAGAGATCAAATAGATCAAAACCCGCACCCCACTGTAGTGAACTCGTATATCCAGTAAAATCTTGTAAAGACCAATATCCGATAAAATCCCCACAGCGTCGATTAATAGGCGTTGAATATCCCGCAGGTAAGGCAATACTCGAAAATGCCGTACCACACACTTCCCCGGCGGTAGTACAAGCGGCAGTATTCGCACAACCATCCTGCGCACCTGGGCTTACCCAGGACACGGTGGCAGGGTCTATGCCTGAAATGCCTTGAGCGTTGAAGGTCCAGCTACAAGCACCTAAGGTATTCGGGTTCGAGGTTGAATACACGGGCTGAATAATTGCACCCGTTCCTGTACAGTTAAACGGATAGACTGCACTAGAAGTATCCACCGGCCCCATAGCTTTTATTTCCGTAGGAACGTTCATACCATTCACGAGTGAAACGTCATACACCCCATCTCCTCCGGCACCCGCTACAATGGTCATTTCAATTTTAGTGTAAGGAGGCACAGGTTGCGGAATACTTGCAGTGTCAGTTGCCACAACGCACGTACCTGAATTGGTGAGGGTATTACACATCCCTGTTTCACATTGCAATGCCCCTGCCACCATCGCACAGCCCGTTCTTGGCCACAATACCCCATTTAGGTATTCAGTCACCAACAAATCTGTGGGTACAGGTGCTACGCCCGTCAATAAAGGCTGTAATAAATAAGCATCTGCAGATGCACCTGTCGCAGCTCCTGGCGTCGGATCGGGCGAATAGGTAATTGTTGCTGGAGGTGGCGATGGATTAGCGACCGTACCTTGCCCATTTGAAATACCATACCAGACGGCAAAAGGACATTGATTAACAAAACGCAATTTATGTTGAGGGGCCGCCGTACTTGCAACCACTGCCGCAGAGGTTGAAGCAGAAGCATGAGAGCCACCTACCACCGGAACCAGGGCGTTAATTTGCATATTGCTAGTGAGTGCCGTTGGCGTAACCGATGCATAAACAGAACAAGAACTTCCGGCGGTTAATAGTTGATTAGAACACTGATCTTTCAGTGCCACAATTGCCTGCGCTCCAGACGAGGCGGTTACTTGTACGGTGCCTAGCAAAGTCGATTGCGTTGTACATTCATTTTGAATGATAAATTGCACGACGTTATCGCTATATAAGAATGTTTGCGAGGGAATGTTGCTGCCAACTTCAGCATGTACCACTGTGCATCCAGGATTTGCAGAACTGATGGTTGCGCTTTTTTGCGCAGTTGCAGTGCCACTGCCGCCTGTCACCACAGTATAGGTAGACGCTACGGTAAATGCCCCGGTATAAGCTCCGCTTGGCGTAAGTTGTACTTGCACTTGACACGTTCCGTGCGGCACCATACTGCCGTGTGCTCCGAAGGTACCACACTGATTGGAAACAATAGACAAGGTACCCGCAGAGACCGGAGAAATCGTCACTAAATTTGAACTGGCTGCATCACCAATGTAGCCAGTCACTGTATTCGCGGTATTATTATTGAAGGTAACGGTAAAGGTGGGTCTCTCTGATTGATAGACGACTGGAGCAAGTCCAGAAATTACACCATATACAGAACCTGAGGGCGGAGGAGTGACATTGCTGCTCACTGGAACCGGTGGCAGTAGAATCCGATTATGATCATAGCCATAAGTTAACTGAAAAAAACCGACTCCCGTAAATTTTGGATCAAAATTAATGACAATGTCACAACTTGCACCAGGCGCTAAATTTTGCCCATTACAAGCATCATCTACCGTAAAAATAGAACCTACGCTCGTATAACTGATGACCATTAAAGTATATTTTGGTAGGTTATTCGTTAAACGATAGAGCACTTGAGATTCTGTGCCCGCAACAAAGCCTGTAGAGGGGGTTAATGTATAAGAGACCGGATCTCCGCTACTCGCATATGAAATGAACGCATATACCATACCTATAAAAGCCAAGAAAATCCGTTTCCCAAACATAAGCTGTATATTCTCCATTTATTTATCGGTTGTATTCGGTATATACGTCTCTACTCACAAATTTAGTCCATTGTCTGAGGTCTAAAACTACCCCGTTAAACGCCATAAAATCTGTTTTAATAGGAGGAACATTATAGAAATAAATATCACTGGCATCGCTGGCCAAGGTGTGTTGTCTTTTTATCGCAGACATTTCTGCTATCGCATTATTATGTGTTTTTACATACGCTTCGTGCGCGCGCAGGTAACGCCCATTAAAACGGGCCTTATCCCACAGTTCTACATCGAGCATTTTCGTGACGCCTGCAAGTTGAATCGTGGTGTTGCCCTTGCCTCGTACCCGTAAAGTATTACCTTTCACCCAGTACATTGATAAAAAACTATCTTCGCTTAAATCCATACTGGCTAACTGAATTCGACCAACCAGTTCTAAACGTCCTGACGCAGATACTTTAACATCCAAATGACGGCTATCGATACCATGTACTTGCATCACACCTCGGTGCTGCACTACTTTTCGTAAGCCAATATTCCCAGATATCTCTGTGTTTCCAGTATTGGAGACATCTAAAATTAAGTTTGGCGCCCGGATGTTGGTGGCACGTACCATCCCGACACCATTATAAGTGAGCGCGTTCAGCCGAGGAACGGTAATCGATACCGAAATGCCTCGCACTTTACTGTTGGGAATCATTACCAATAAACGACCATGTCGAATGCGTACTTCTATCTGATCTAATGTGGCTTGCGGTGCACGAATGCTTATTTCTGTTGCTCTAGAGCCAGTATGTAACTCTAGATCGGTCGCGCCTAAAACAGTGACGGCTTGTACTGCTGGCAGATGATAATGACGAATCATCGTGGTAGACTGCATGGATTCATTCGTTTTATGAAATACACAGGCTGACAACAAACATAGCAACATAACCACAAAACCGTACCGCATGAACGCCTCTTGCACTCAAGATAATTTGAACTACATTAAAGTAAGTTTCACTATACTTCAAGTAGGATTTCTAAAAAATCATGGTATACTTTCCACCCTATAAGAACTGAGCAGTTATCAATTACACCTATGGGGAGTTTTAATGAGCAAAATGCGTATGGAATCTGACAGCATGGGAACCATCGAAGTTCCCGCCGATCGATATTGGGGCGCGCAAACACAACGTTCTCTCGCACATTTCCATATTGGCAATGATCTCATGCCTATTGAAGTTATGCATGCGTTTGGTCTACTCAAAAAAGCGGCCGCCATCACCAATCAACAGCTCAAAAAACTCTCGGCAGAGAAAGCACAATTGATTATTCAATCCGCAGAAGAGGTTTCAGCCGGAAATCTAGACGCTCATTTTCCACTACACGTCTGGCAAACTGGTAGCGGCACGCAGTCGAATATGAATGCAAATGAAGTCATTTCAAATTTTGCGATTGAATTAGCTGGTGGCGTCATGGGCAGTAAAACGCCGATTCATCCTAATGATGATGTCAATATGTCCCAATCCTCAAATGACACTTTTCCCACTGCCATGCATATTGCAACGGCGATTGCTATCCGCCAAAAATTACTCCCGGCGGTTCAAAAATTACGAGATGGCATCTATGAGAAACAAATCGCGTTTCAAAATATCATTAAAATTGGTCGAACTCACCTGCAAGATGCGGTTCCTCTCACTTTAGGTCAAGAATTTTCCGCGTATGTTGCTCAATTAGATGATTGTATCACCCGCATCAAAAATGCGCTGCCAGACATCTATCAATTGGCGATTGGCGGCAGTGCCGTAGGTACTGGCTTAAATACCCATCCCGATTTTGCGCGCATAGTTGCCGCTACTTTAGCCGACATGACTGGCATCCCTTTTTGTTCTGCGCCCAATAAATTTGCCGCTATGTCTTCTCATGAACCATTAGTATATCTACATAGCGCCCTGAAAACGCTTGCCTGCGCCCTTATGAAAATTGCCAATGATGTCCGTTGGTTAGGTTCAGGCCCGCGCTGTGGACTCGGCGAACTCCTACTTCCTGAAAATGAACCCGGTTCCTCTATTATGCCAGGGAAGGTGAATCCTACTCAGTGTGAAGCCATGACCATGGTCTGTACCCAAGTTTTTGGGAATGACAGTGCTGTCACCATCGCTGCGAGTCAGGGTAATTTCGAGCTTAACGTGTTTAAACCCGTGATTATTTTCAATGTACTGCATTCTCTCAATTTATTGGCAGACAGTTGCGATGCGTTCTTAACCTATTGTATTCATGGATTACAAGCCAATACGAAAATCATTCAACATTATCTCGAAAATTCTTTAATGCTGGTCACTGCATTGAATCAAAGTATTGGTTATGACAAGGCTGCAAAAATTGCAAAAACTGCGCACGCACAGGATTGCTCATTAAAAGAAGCCGCCGTACAATTGGGCTTTTTAAGTGCCGAAGAATTTGATCAACAAGTTCGACCAGAAAATATGATTGGCCCATTACCGCCAAAATAAGGAGCTACACTTGACTCGTATTATCAAAAAAAGCTCTCAAAACCCTGCTCGTGCTTGCATTTTATGGATGCATGGGCTGGGGGCTACCGCAGGGAATTTATCACCGATTGCGGAAGACCCTGCACTTCGTAGCTTAGCGATTCAGCATATTTTTTTACAAGCGCCTAAACGTCCGGTCACCATCAGTCAAGGCATGCTTATCCCTGCTTGGTATGATATCGAAGGTTTAGAGCTTTCCGATCGAGATGACGAAGAAGGTATCCTTGCCTCTCAAGCCACTATTAACGCTGAAGTAGAGACTCTGATTGCACAAGGATGGTCTTCTTCGCAGATTTTTTTGGGTGGATTCTCTCAAGGTGGCGCTATGGCGCTCTATACCGGCATACATAGCAAACAACCTTTAGCAGGGATTATTGCGCTTTCTGCTTATCTGCCGCTTCTCAAACGGAGTCAAGCTTTACAATCACATGCAACGCCCTTTTTTATGGCCTATGGGTCACTAGACCCGATTGTACGCCCTGCCTGGACACAACACACGGCTGACCATATCCAATCGATGGGCTATCACAAGGTCTCCTTGCGTAATTACCCTATGGAACATTGTATCTGCAATGCTGAACTGAGCGATTTAGGACACTGGCTACAACACGTTTTACTTTCAGGAAATACATAATGACGATTATTAAACGCGACCAACAAACTTCTTATAGTTGTGAACAAATGTATCAATTAGTGAATGATATAGAATCTTATAGCCAATTTTTACCCTATTGCACCGCAAGTGTGGTACATCACCGTGATGAAGATGAAGTACAAGCCACACTCACTATCACGGCCGCCGGCATGAATAAATCATTCACCACTCGAAATCGACTACAAGCCAATAAAATGATAGAAATGCGTTTAGTGGATGGCATTTTTAGTCATTTAGAAGGCTTTTGGCGTTTTGAAGAAACCGCAGAAGGTTGTCATCTTTTTTTAGATTTAGAGTTTGAGTTTAGCAGTCGAATTGTCGCCATGATGATTAGCCCCATGTTTGATCAAATAGCCGATAAAATGGTAGAGGTTTTTTGCACACGGGCACAAACCATCTATGGAAAATAAGCTTTCTATTGAAATCGTTTATCTTCCTGAGCAAGGTCCTGCGTTTTATCAAACGCAGGACTACCCATCAGGAACCAGCGTTGCAGTGGCACTGAGTCAGTCTCTGCTCTATATGCAATATCCTGAAACGCAATCACTAGCGGTTGGTATTTATGGGCTGCCTGTGGATCGATCACAGCTTCTGAAAAACCACGACCGTATTGAGATTTACCGTCCGCTACAACTTGATCCGAAAGACCGACGCCGTAAAAATGCAAAGTTATAACAAGAGTACCCTTAAAATTTGCATTTAACATCACATAGCTCATAATGAGCAATAATTAATCACATTAACTTTATAGGCTCATATCATGCCTGTTTCTCCTGAGCAAATTGAGGAGCATTTAACTTTTACTGATATGCCATTTGGGAATGAGCCAAGCTGAATTAGCCGCCATAGTAAATAAGTTTTATATGGGTAATCCTGAATTTTTAGAGAACCTCGTTCGAGCTATCCCTATGATAATAACAAGGGGCGGTATTCCCTATGCAAAACAGACAGAAAATTTGAGGGGTGTTAGGGGTTTGTGCAGTGATTCTTTTCGGTATTCCTGCACTTGCGGTTGCTATAAAATCTTCCGCCGGGTTCAAGGCTACCTTTTTTGGAAAACCTGAGACGGATACGATGAAAAAATTCAAAAGCTTAAAAGGAGCTATTGATGATCATCAGATACCAGGGAACAATATGGGATAGGGGCGCTTATTATCGTTATTTTTTTTGACTACCTCTGTCATCCCGGGATCTCTCTATTATGACGAGATTGAGTTTTCCACGTATGTCTTGATCTCGTCATCCTCGCCTCCGCTGAACATAACTACCGAAATAAGAGTAGCGAGGATCCATAGCAGACTTAAACAACGCGTTCGTATAGATCTTCACTACTCATTCGATCTTCGGTGGAGAGAATTTTTCACCCGGCTTGTCACTTCCAGAAACAATCTCCGCCAGTTTAGAACGATAACTACTCGTGCTCACCGATCTTCCTGTCTTGTAATCAGGAGAGGCTTCTGCCGCTAATTTTGCCTGGGATGCTTGAATAATGGCTTCTTGTGCAGGAAGATCATCCACCAATGCTACTATTTTTTCATCAGTATAACTCTGCTTATCTTCATGATACAAAATAAGTGCGGCAGCCATCAATTTAAACGTTTGCTGCTTATCCATGACGATACAATTCTTAATATTACTACTATCTAATAATTCCTGTATACATTGGGGTAAGCGTTCAAAGGCTTCTCTTGTATAGATACTATCCCCTCGAAATGGGTGATAGATGGTCCGTAACGCAGAAATTTTATCATCAAAGAAATAACTTGGGGTTTTTTCTACAGGTTTAGAGGAATAGACCGCTTTTTCACTGTCTGAACTTGATGAAGAAGCATCAAAGCTCACGGGAGCATACCATTTATTGCAACGCGCAATATGTTCTACATATAACCCATCTTTCCTTGCCAAGCCAAAATCTACCAAATGTACTCTACCTTGAGCATCCACTAATATATTATCTGTTTTTATATCACAATGCGCATATGGAGTATGAGAGACCGAGCCTGCGCCTGAATGCAAGCCATCTACCGCCAGTAATACGCCAATAGCATATTGGGCGCGCAAAGCATCATCAGCAGCAGGAATTTCTGATATTTTTTTATACAGCGCGTCCCCCCTATGCTGCATATTTTGATACACTTTATATACAGAACCATCCTCTGCCCTTCTAACCACCAAATCAGAGGAGGCTACCCCCAAATCTTGATTTATTCGCGCTTCTTTCTCAACCTCCGGAAGCCAAACACATTCTGCATATAAGGCTTCACACATAGCTTGATTCGCAGTTGTATCTTCATTCCATATATTCTTTTCGCAGAGACGTATTCTATCTATTTCTTCTTGTCGACGTGGCTGACTCCTCCATAACTCAGACACGCGTTTACCGATTAAACCCTGCAAATACGCAACTACTTCATAACCGTCGGCGAAACCCTTCGCCCAATCCTCATACCCAGGCTTTTGTCTTTTAATTGCTGATTGAACTGTACCTGATTGAGGGGGTTGCCCCACACGTGTTCGACCAAAAGTCCCTCGCCCTAATTCTTTTTCACGACGGATAATGCCTTGTGAGGTTTTTACATAGGAGGCCTTCAATCCCTCTTTTTTTCCTACATATCTTTTATCGGAGTTCTTAAAATAACGCTCCGCCTTATTCCAATCTTCCTGCATCTCTGCCTGTTTTTCCTGCTGCATTTTTAGATAGGATTGTATGTCTGGCGACTGTACTATTTTTTTATAATCCGGCAACACATCTTGTTCAAGCATCGAGCGGCTTATCTCCCATATTTCAATCTGATCAGCATCAATAACCCCAGGCATTGTATTTAAATATTCTAAAAAATCATCTATCAGCGCTAGCGTTTCTTCTTTGCTTAAATCCAGTGCGGTGGTTGACATTGCTTGTTCCTACAGAATACAAGTCTAATAGATTAATTATAGACCATTTGTATATAATAAAAATTATCCCACCCTATCCGAGCCGCGACCGTGAGCAAGCGGAGCCGTTAAACAGTCTAATCAACTGCTCCGCTTGCTCACGCGCGCAGCTCAGATGCCATAGGGGAGCAGCGGAGGATATTTAACCTATAGGGAACGAACTTGCTGAGGAGATCGATCTTCCCTGCGCGGGTGACGATGAAGGGGGACCCCCGTCCGCGCGCAGGCTTTTGCGAGCACGGCGGGGTCCGCAATCGGCAGGACCCGCCTTTCTGAAGTGCAATTTTCAGGATCAGAATTGAATTTTTGACTCTGGTTTCTCACCTTACTCCGGGTACATCGGTGGTAATTTCGTCGATTTTTTTCGTGGTTTTTTCTGTGGAGAATGACGTTCAGACGCCAACCATGCTTTCCATAACCCCATCCCCTGCCATTGCAGCGTATGTTGTTTAGCGTACAAAACATCGGACAAATAATGTAATTCTTTTTTAAGCTGCGGATCACTCACTCTCTTACGAATATCTGCAATATCTGGTGTCGAAGCACCCGGCCAACGATGGCGCGCCCAACAAAGTAAGGCATTGCGTGCAGCGGCAGCATTTCCTGTTTCACAGGCACGGCGTAAGTCACGATTATAGGAGCGTTTAGAGGAGCTGCGTTTTTTTATCCGCCAACTATAGCGCCCTATTAATCCAATGAGCACTACTAATAATCCACCAAAACCTAAATATATCCATAAGGCAGATATACGAACGTCCGCCGACCATTTCATCGACGCAGGTAACGGTTTAATTTTATCTTTAATTTTAGCAGCTACAGGCATAGATAAGGGCGCCGACGTTGTTCTAGCCGCAGAACTAGTCGCTGTTTGTGCCACATGCGGTATTACCTGCAAGTGTTGTGCTGGAAGTGTTACTACCTCTGCCTGTTTGGTATTAACGTTATACCAAGGTACCGTCAATGCCGGAAGTGTAATATCGCCCGATTTATCTAATACATAGGTGGCTTCTATGGTGGATTCGCCCCATAAAGCCCCCTCTTTAATCATATTTTTCTCGGTCGGCTTACTCAAATACACCGAGTATCCCTTGCCTTGCAAAGACAGGGTCGGGAACAACTGTGCTGGAATCCCTTTGACTTGTATCGTAATCTTACGCACCAGCGTACTACCTTGCTGTATGCCCGTCGGGAGGCTCGGCACAAAATGTGCTTCTAAGTGCAAATCTTCTGCAGGCAACCATGAGGTGCTGGCATATCCATCGGGGACGGGCAATACCTGCACTTCTCTCGCCAACGCAGCCGTGTGCACGCGCCGCGGCATTATGCCCTCTTCCACCAATGCCCGTAAAGTCGGGGCTTGTATTTTTAAATGACCACTATGCTGTGGGTACACAAAATAATGCTGTTCTTCTACACCATAGAGATGTCCATGGTATTCTTTTTGATACGTGTGCGCATCACCCACTGGAACAAATATAGCATCATTCACTTTAGGTTCTTGATACTCTGCATCCAACAAGGGATGTGCCGCATACAAACGTACGGTGTAAATCATTTGCTGACGAACATACGGCTCAGCAGGAGTAATTTCTGTTTCAAAAAATACATTGGCCGCATCTGAAGTGCTGGCGTGTGAAGGACGAGTTGTCGCAGCATCTGCCTCTAATACTTTTACTTGCGCTTTTTCACTGACTTCTTGTCCTACGTGAATAGCCGGAATGGTTAAAATTCCTGTCTTTTTTGCCTGTAACAGTAGGGTCCATTGTTGTTGACTTTCTGCATTGCCATTTATCATCACATAACGAACACTACGTTCAGTTCCGACAATCACAAAATCTTCATCCAGTGGTTGCAATTCCGGAGCCGCCCCCGACAGGCTATGGTCAATGGTTAACGTATATCGGATAGTATCCCCCAAGCGTACTTCACTGGGCGTCACTTGCACACTCACGGCCGCCCAGGCAGTGCTACATAATAAGCATATTATCAGACTTATACCTACAATAATTGGGTTTGTGGGTTGCATTATGGTGTCCCCTCCTGACGACGCAGATGATCTCGATAAAATTGCTTTCGTAATAAGCCGCCGGGATCATCTGGGATAATTTTTAACCACTGCTTTTTCGCCTCTTCATTTTCTTCTATTTTATGCTCTAGCTCTGTCGAAGGCGTGGCGTTTTTGGGTGATTTATCTTGTTGTTCTGGCTTTGCTGATTTTTTATCTGCCTCCGCTTGATCTGCTTTTTTTTGATGAGATCCAGCTGATTTAGGTGCAGAATCATGTTTCTGATCGCTGGGCGTTGTTTTAGATTCAGACTCTTTTTTCTGATCGTTAGGGTCGGAATTAGATTCAGACGATTTTGTCTGATCTGCGGGCGCTGAATCCGCTTTAGACTCTTGTTGCGCTTTATCTTGTTGCGATTGATCTTGCTGTGATTTATTTTGTTGCTCAGATTTGGAGGACGATTTACCCGAAGCACTTTTAGCTTTTTTCTCTGCCTCTGATTTTTGTAATAACTTACGGACTATTTCTCGGTTATACAGAGCATCTTGTTGCTTAGGATCCGCCTGTAACACTCGATCATACAACTTTAAAGATTGTTCGTACTGCCCTAAATGTGCACGTGCATTCGCTTCATTATACCAAGCCCAAGGCGAGTCTATCTGCGAA
>JAUYSE010000209.1 GCA_030696465.1 Legionellaceae bacterium | reverse complement strand
CTCCCAGATGCGGTGTACATAAATCCACCTGAATCGATTGAAATAGGAAGTAAATCTGGACAGTCGGAGGTGTGTATGGCAGGATAAGCGAGTTAGCTAATTCACTACAGAATTTGTCTCATTTCCCCTGGCACGCTCCGAATAATGATTTATCCAGTGTAAAATAAGCAGAAAACTCTTTACTGAGCTCTGAAAACTTCGCATCTACATCAAACGATTTATCAAAAAGCATAATCTATACTCCACATAATTAAAATCAAGCGAAGCATAGGTTAAAAAAATAATAGTAATCACCTCGCTAGGTAGGGTGATTTAAAAAATATTTTATGTATAAGTACACCCATTATGTACCCTGATATACACACTCTTTCTACTAGGATATTTATCCTAAATAAATTTTAGTAATCTGGATTCTTGAATGTCCCAGCTCTCTGCTAATAATCTGCCGCGCTTTACGGTCAATGGTTTTTTCAAAAGCATTCATTTTGTTGTATGCTTTACCACCTTCAAATGGGCAGGGCAGTCCTTTGGTTAGTTCTTTGTACCGACGCTGGGCATAAGCATGTCGCAATCCATGGAGTTTAGAAACGCCCATTAATTTTGCTTGTGCTTCATAGTGGCTTAAATGCTGCTTGTAAGATCTCTCCTGAGGGATAAGAGATGCGCCAGTCGGTACCAACCGTGCAACTTTATCTAGCCATTGGCTCTGAGCATCGCTCGTTACTTGTAACATTCGGCCAATACCCCCTTTGGTCCAGCTGGGCATGATTTTTAGTTCATTTCCGTGCAGTGCCTCACCCAAAGTAAACTTCATGGATTCTTCACGGCGCAGGCCAAACAGTGCTTGTCCCTCTAGTGATAACTTAATGTATGGATCAGTACATTTTGATAGATCGAGGTTATGAATGGCTTTGTTGATCGTCGGCTTATAGGAGCGTTTATCGACATTGTATGTGGCATTGTCTGGTTTGACGAGCTTTGGATTGCTTAATAAGGAAGCGGTATGGCGCAATTTTGACATGTAATTTTTGATGGTGGCGGTGTTTTTTCCTTGAGATTTCCAATGATCGACCAATGCGTAGATATGCTTTGCTTGCAGTCCTTTAACATTAGCTACTTTAAATCCCAATTCGTGTAAATCCTTGATGCAACGAAAAAGCATATGGCGCATATCTGCTTTGCTGGCGTAAGCATGAACAGAACTTTTTTTGACTAATTCGTTGATAGAAAATTTAGCGCTTCTTAATTTTGTTTGGCTCATTGAGGTAACTCCACAGCGTCATTCTGCTCCGTATGCCCATTTCACGCATAATGATTTGATAGACAAGGTAATGCGATAAAATAGGATTTAACGCTAGATGAAGGTTTCTGGCGTACAAATAACGATAGGCTTTTGAAGCAGGGATCCCCAGCGATTTTAACTGCGTGCGATAGGATTCTCTGACATGATGATAGCCGAGAGTGGAAATAATACTCTGGTTCTGGATGCAATAAGGATAAAGCAATTAAGCAATGTAATACGAAAGCCTGGAAAAAAGCGTTAGAGAGAGCCCGCATTGATAATTTTCGTTGGCACGATCTAAGGCATACCTGGGCGAGTTGGCACGTTCAAAACGGAACAAGCCTACAAGAATTACAACAGCTTGGTGGTTGGTCGAGTTTTGAAATGGTGCTACGTTATGCGCATCTATCTAGTGAACACTTACGAACGGCTGCGAACAGAATCAGCTCGGTAAGCTTAAATAGATGTGTAGGGTAAGCGGTTAAAAAGTAGGGAAAAGTGTTACAAATTTGCTACACCCCCCTTTTTACGAGGACCTAAAAAACCTCTAAAACCCTTGCTGAATATGGCGCACCCGGAAGGATTCGAACCTCCGACCCTCTGGTTCGGAGCCACGACCTTATATGTAAAAATCGTTTAAAGTCAACATCTTGCGATGCATCAAAATCGTAAAAAACGACCTAAAACCGCCTTAAACAGTGCAGTGCTGTCACAGTTATGTCACGTTTTATGACACAATACTTATTATACCCTAAATGAATATTTTCAAAGTTTCTAAAAAATAACAAGTGAAAAAAACTCGTTACAGGTATAATCTAGCAAAAAATTCGCATTGAAATTGAAAGTGAATGGGTTATAATGTATGTAACCAAGCCCGTCACGCCTCTCAACGATGCGCACCACGACGGGTTATTTTTATGGTTAACAAAAAATATACGAAACCAGCGCTTACTACTACTCAACAAGTCGAATTCTTAATTTCTCAGGGCTTACAAATTGCCGATCAAGAACTAGCTCATCATGTCCTAAGTACCGTCAGCTATTATCGTTTTTCATCCTATCTATTGCCCTTTAAATTATCACATCAAAATAGCGGCCCGCGTCAATTTAAGAAAACTGCCACTTTTGAACAAGTGTGGCAATTGTATCAATTTGACCGAGAGCTAAGATTACTCGTCGCTGATGCTATTGAAAAAATAGAAGTAGCATTCCGAGCGGCATTAATAAATGTAACCAGTCAACGCTTCCATCCTTTTTGGTATGTAGAACGTACCTATTTCAAAGAAAGTAAAGCAAATAAAAAAAGAGATTTTTTTGAGGACTATCTAAAAACAATCAAGACCATTAGCATCAATAAACAGGAAGTGTTTATTCAGCACTATCATCAAAAATACGATGAACCAACGTTTCCACCAATTTGGATGATGGTTGAAGCTTTATCTTTTGGCGCTTGCTCTAAGATGTTTGACAATATTCAATCCAAAGAAGTGCGTAATGAAATTGCTGCTTTCCTGGGCCAGCATACAACCCTCATTGAGTCATGGATAAGAAGTTTAACGTACACAAGAAATTTGTGCGCTCATCATTCAAGATTATGGAATAGGTGGTTTGTTATTCCTCCGCTAATACCTAAAAATTCGCCTATTACTACTCATATTGAAGGTAATTATCGATTTCAGTTAGTTGCTTTTGTAATACATCAACTATTAGAAAAAATTTCACCTGAATCCAACTGGAAACAAAAACTGTTTGTGCTATTTGAAAATAATGCAGATTTTACAGGGGTAGCAATGGGATTTAATACGGATTGGAAAAACGATCCGCTTTGGTCAATATAATAGAAATGTGCAGATTACAATTTCTATGCCTCTGGTATTAGGCAGCTATAATGACTGAAAAACGATCGCAAACACCCTGCAATAGAACCAGGATGCTCATGTTGCACTGTTTTAAGTTGGCCATGTGTTGCTGCATATATTCGCTGATAACCTAATGCTGCGCAAATACCGAGCAATTGATTTGCTAAGTCAAACGCTTTTAGTAACGTGACCACTTCATAATCCATCGACCAAGGGACAATGCACTCCGATTTCAATGTGGTATATCCGGGATCAGTCTGTTTTAACACATTGAAATTCTTTTGGTAACAACACATGACCTCTATATGTAAGTAGGCTCGTTTGAAATAAAGCCCATCGGCTAGCCTATTAGCACACTCACCAAACTATTTAGAATTTATCAAAAACAAACTATCTCCTCTTACTTCAAACAATCGTTGATAATTTGCATCTTGATTAACCAATTGCAATCCATAATTCAGCATCCCAAGAATAACAGGTTTATTAAACCCATCCACCCCTGCTTTAATCACCAATCCACCTAGCTCAATTTTACGCCGCGTATCCGCACGGCGTTTTTTGAGTTTTTCCAGGGCAAGAGAAGTTTCGCTGCGAGCAATACATTGCTGTTGTTTTACGATTTGTTCACGAGTGTTCATGACAAACCTCACTCACAATTTTGGAAAACGCAAGATCCAATTGTTGCATATCAAACTGGTGTAGACCGTGCTTATAAGCAAGTGTACCGATTTCCAGTTTGTGTTTTTGTTGTAATTTCTCTAGCTTAGTTTTTGCTTTTTCAATTCTATCCAAGAGTATTTCTTCCATTTGCGACCCTGTCTTTTTAGACATAATCCTCTCCGCAAATTTCTGTAGACTGCCAAAGCATAGCGCTCGAAATCTTAAAAATCAATGGGTTAATAAATAAAATGTGAGCGAAGCGAACTCTACCCATCACGGCAAGTGCGCAATATACATTCTATCGAATGTTTGCTAAAGTAGTGTTTCAAAATAAAAAAAATCTTTCATGGATAAGATTTTTTCCTTCAATAAAGCAACCGATGGATCACTGACACAAAGGTGTATCCATGGCTATTGCTTTTGCTCATGTCTCCATTCATACGCGTGCGAAAGGTCACTCTGCGATTGCGGCCAGTAGTTACCGGATGGGCAGCAAATTAGTGGATGCGCGTACTGGGATCACCCATGATTATTCAAATCGAAATGATGTTGTTTATACCGAACTCCTTTTGCCTGAAGATTGCGATCCAGCCTTTGAAAACCGAGAATTTCTTTGGAACCAAGCAGAGCTTGCTGAAAAAAGATGCGATGCGCAACTCTGTAAAGATGTGGTTTTAGCACTCCCCAAAGAATTAGATTTAACCCAACAGATTGAGCTTGCGAAGCGTTTTGCACAAACGCATTTTGTAGAAAATGGTTTGGCTGCGGATATCGCCATTCACGATCACGGGGATGGTAACCCACATGCACATATTTTAATTACTACGCGTCGACTGGAAAAAAATAAATTCTCAAAATATAAGGCACGCGATTTAAACCCTACGTTTGCCAAAGGGCGGGTGGTGGAAAATGATTATTGGGGGGAGCGCTGGCGCGAGGTCCAAAATGACTTTTTTGCGGAGAAGAATATCGATGCATCGGTGGATTTAAACCATTTTATCCCCGAACGGCACCAGGGAAAAATCAAAAGTGATGCACCGCACTATTTGTCCGAGGAAAACAAAATAATCCAGCAAGCACGGCAAGAGTTTGCGCTGAGTAATATTGAAAATATCATCAATCATTTGTCATTAGAACATAGTGTGTTTACGCGCCGTGACGTTGAGAGACTGCTGTTTAAAACCTTCAAAGACAGCCAAAAGGTAGAAGAGTATTTACAGCTTGTCGAACAAGTCATGATGCATAAAACCGTTATCCATTTGGGGACGAACGAGAAAGGGAAAGAGTGCTATACCACTCGTCATCAGTACATTCAAGAGGCGCGCTTGCGCAGTGATATTGAAAAAATGATGCAACGCAAAAATCACATTTTTTCTCATAACCTTGAGAGCTTAAGTCAACGTTATACGCTAAGCAATGAACAACAAGCAGCATTGAGCTATATTACTCAAAGTGCGGATATTTCTGTGGTGGTCGGTCGTCCTGGTACCGGTAAAAGTTATTTATTAAAACCCGTGAAAGAGTATTACGAAGCGAATCATTGTCCGGTGATAGGTGCCGCATTATCAGGGAAAGTCGCTAAATCATTACAAACGGATACCGGGATAACGTCCTCAACCATTGCGTCTTTGGCATATCGACTGACTCATGGACAATTAAAACTATCTGATAAACACGTGCTGATTGTGGATGAGGCCGGAATGGTTGATTTTGCGAATATGGCGTTGCTTATTCATGCAGCGAAAAAAGCCGGAAGTAAAATCGTGCTGGTAGGGGACCCAGACCAATTAAAACCTATTTTTAAAGGGGAGATTTTCAAAGGTATTGCTGCTATTACTGGATATATTGAGCTTGAAAATATCAAACGTCAAAACGATTTGGGGGATAGGCAAGCGAGTCTTCATTTAGCGAAGGGGAATATTGAGGAAGCTTTACATCATTATCATGACAAGGGTGCAGTTTTTTTGAGTAGTACCTCCAGTAATGCCGCTGATAAATTAATTGATGACTGGCAACAGGATATCACGCTACAGACTTTAAAAGATTCTATCTTGCTGGCATTTACCCGAGTGGCGGTTATGAAGTTAAACGATAAAGCCCGTGAGGCATTAAAAGAAAAAAACTTTTTAGGGCCAGAGGAGGTGGATTTTCAAGGACTGGATAGAGTTCTTAAAATTTCAGTAGGGGAGCGCTTGTTATTTCGTCAAAACGATAAGAATATCGGGCTTAGAAATGGTGATTTAGGTACGGTAAAAGCCGCTAATAAAGAACAATTACAGGTTGAACTTGATAGTGGTGAAATCCTTA
>JAUYSE010000197.1 GCA_030696465.1 Legionellaceae bacterium | reverse complement strand
TATTTAGTGATGGATTATCGCAAGGTGGATACACGCTTAACACTCAAACAATTTCAAACATTAATTAGCGCTGAAAATTTGGCAGTGTACCTGGATCTTCAACAGGTAGAATATGATTCTGAACGATTTATACGCCATATTTTAAATCATACGGACACCCCGTCACGCGTTGAAGCCCTCATCACCTTACTTGAAAAAAATAATAAAGATCCGCTTGCTGCGCGAGTTGATTTAGACAAACTTTATGATCAATTGGTACTTCAAGACCAGAGAGAGCATGAACGCCCCTATGACTTCTCTGGCATGGGGCCAGGACCGTCGTCGCTCGGAACCAGTCATTGAGGCAGAGTATTCTGCTATAAAGCTAGCGATCTATCCGAGCCGCGAACAGTGATCACAAGGTTATCCACAAAATCCGTGGATAACCTTGTGCAAAAACTCTGGAAATCCTATAAATACGATGTTTTTGAGAGATGTTTACAGATAAACTTTTCTGATAATTGTCATACGCTTGGTTTAAAATCCTGATCTTTGTGTCAAATAGTGCGTGCGTAGATAGTCGTTCAAGCAGCTTGATATTTCTTCTCGCGATTGTGATATCATGCAAGCTGGTCTATTATGTTTTACGCATAGAGGCTAGAATTCTATCTAAACTATTTGCAAATATTTGTACGTTTTTATTGTCTAACTTAGCGGGACCACCACTCATTAAACCGCCACCGCGTAATACTTCATTTAAATTGCGACGCGCTAAATGCTGTTTAATATTATTTTCAGTGTATAACTCGCCTCGGGGATTTAGTGCAGTGCCCCCTTTGCTGACCACTTCATCTGCGAGCGGAATATCGGCTGTAATCACTAAATCACCGGGCTGCATATGTGCAACAATCGTTTTATCGGCCATATCAAAACCTGCACCTACTTGATGCTTTTTAATAAAAGGCGAAGAGGGGGTTGATATATAGTGATTTGCTACTAAGATTAAACAAGTCTTTGTGCGAATGGCGGCACGGTATAACACTTCTTTAATTGGTTTGGGGCAAGCATCTCCATCCATCCATATTTGCATTGTGAGTCCTTAGTGATAGTGCTGTACTGCGCAGTGTAGTGAGTATATCCTAATTTATTGTTGATTTAAATATGAATACGATGTACTCTGCACGAACAATTTCATATCTTAAAGTCATCCATTATGAACCCCGTCCAACCTGAAGTTATATCTGCTGAACAAGTGCTTTTTTCTACACTGCCTTTACGTACGTCCTTATTAGATAATCTGGGATCTTTAGGCTATGAGTATATGACGTCTATTCAAGCGCAAACGCTGCCTATTTTATTAGACGGTGGAGATATGATCGCGCAAGCAAAAACCGGAAGTGGCAAAACAGCTGCTTTTGGGCTTTCTGTATTACATCATCTTAGCCCTGAAGATTTTACAGTGCAGGCCTTGGTGTTGTGTCCCACCAGAGAGTTAGCGGAGCAGGTGAGTCAAGCCCTACGGCGTTTGGCGCGTTTAATGACTAATATTAAAGTGCTCAATTTATCTGGGGGAGTACCCATGCGTCCACAAGTCGATTCTTTACGACATGGTGGGCATATTGTGGTTGGAACGCCGGGACGCATTCAAAAACATTTAAACAAAGAAACGCTCTCACTGCGCAATATAAAAACTTTGGTATTGGATGAAGCAGATAGAATGCTGGATATGGGATTTTTTGATGAGATAGAAGCGATTATTGCGCTTTGCCCGTCCAAAAGACAAACCTTGTTGTTTTCTGCAACGTATCCTCCGCAAATCAAAAGTATGAGTCAACAATTTATGCGGGAGCCACATGAGGTACAAATCGATACTAATCAAGCAGAAGATGATATTGAACAACGTTTTTATGAGGTAGATTGCGCAGAAGATAAGTTTTCTATGTTACAAGCCTTATTGTTGCACTATAAACCGAGCTCTGCTTTAATTTTTTGTAAGATGAAACAACAAGCGGCTGATTTGGCGGAAGCACTAACACGGGTAGGATTTTCGGCACTTGCTTTACACGGTGATATGGAACAGCCAGAACGTGACCAGGTAGTTATTCGCTTTGTAAATCAGAGTTGCTCTATTTTGGTAGCCACCGATGTTGCTGCGCGTGGTCTTGATATTAAGGCACTTCCTGCGGTCATTAATTATGACTTGGCGCATGATCATGATGTACATATTCATCGTATTGGCCGTACGGGACGCGCAGGTCATAAAGGCTTGGCCTTGAGTTTGACACAGCCTTCTGATGCTTTACGCATTTGTGCCATCGAAAAGAATTTAACGCAGCCTTTGTGCTGGGGTAGTAAAGAAGATCTTGATCAGAGTGATGCACGCATCATTCCCGCTGAAATGGTGACTGTTTGTTTAGATGCTGGGCGAAAAAATAAAATTCGACCCGGAGACATTTTAGGGGCACTTACCAAAGATGCCGGCTTGCCAGCAGAAGCTATTGGAAAAATTGATATTGCCGCGTTTTGTTCTTATGTGGCAATACATCGTAAGCAAGTAGATAAAGCGTATCAGTATTTGCAAAATGGTAAGTTAAAAGGTCGAAAAGTGCAGGTAAAAAAATTACGTTAAAAGGTTTTTTATTTAGAATAAGTGCTTAGAAGCTAATTATGCCAAATATATTTACAGGTAATACGTCCCCATTTTCAGGTGCCTCACAAACTTCTTTGGGTGCCAGTGGTATTATAAGTCCCTATCAGACATTACTCTCTGACGAGACGCCAGCTATTCCGTTTTATCTATATTAGAGCCTCAATTGAAAGCGACTATAAAAAATTCAAAAAACTATGAGTTAATAGAAGCTGTCTTTACCAAGTTGAAAGAACGAGGATTGCTGGGGCGTTTAATTGCTTCTTTTGATATGAATTATACAGAAGGACAGACTCCCAAAATATCAATGACTGATATTTATCCGGTGATTGCGACACATCCGGCGCAACTAACCCCTGATTTTTTAGCGACCTTGATGCTTAATCAAGCGGCGCAAGCGATAGGATCTCCGGTCAGATAAAATTCATGCAAAACCAGGTATGTCACCCGGGATGAGTGCCTAACGAGAATCAATGGGGTGATACAAGAATAATATTTGGGACTATTGAATAGCCACTTTCATTGCTGTTTGATCAGTGTTTTTGGTTTTTTTATTGATAACAGAGGGATTCCTTGACTTGTCTTTCTTTGTGATGCTTAATAATTTATTGGCGTAGTTCGCGAGGGAGCGTGTTTTATGCCGGCTATCATTATAGATCCGACATGTTTATCACCTGAAGAAGGTACAATTTTAATTGATTTTTTAAACCATGTACGCCAGAGGCCGGAGTATGGTTCTTTGTTGCGTCAAGATGAGTCTTTTGAATCACCTAGTGGGGTGATTTTTTCACTCAAATATTCGGTATTATGGCGCGCTCGAAAACCTGAAAAAGAAGGGGAGCGTTACGAAGTATTTAATATAAATCATTATTTAGCGGCAGGTTCTTGTGGATCTGTATATGATGTTCAGGGTACCTTAAAACTTTCTAGCGGAACATTGCTATTTTTTAAAAAACAGCGGGTTATTAAAGTACTCTCGAAAATAACATCAAACGTTGAAGTAGAATTATATCGTAATAATAAGACATTGCATGCTAAAAAGTTGAGTTATGATAAGCTTGGTCAGGCGTATTTAGTAATGCGAAAAATTCCAGGCGTGACGTTAAGAAAAATATTACATGATCCTAATTTTAAATTAGTTTGCTTAGAACAGCGACTTTCCTTAAGTATCACGTTGTTGAGAGCGCTTCAAGAACAAGTTAGTGCGGCAGGCATTATCCATCGAGATATCAAGCCAAGTAACATAATGGTAATGAGCAATTTAAGTCTGGTAATTATTATTGATTTTGGCGTGGCCGTCTATGCGGATTCTCCAGATCGTACGCCGATACCTACCGTAGGTGCTCCTGGTTTTGTTGCACCTGAAGTGTATGAAGCACAAGCAACACCTGCCTCGGATGTGTTTTCTATTGCAAAAGTCATTTCTTTTATTTTAGGCGCAGATCCAAACGAGCGTGGACATAATTGGGAGCATTGTATTAGTGACATGCTAAGGGAAAATTCCATTAATTATCACGGAAAATTGCCTGATTTACCCGGGTTATCCTCTGAAATAAAGGGCAGGCTAGAGGAAGTTTTAACAAAAATGTCGATTGATAACCCAGATTATAGAATGACTTTATTGGAGGCTATAGAGGTATTTGTGGATATCAGTGTACATGCAGCTTCTTATGCCGTCACACAAGAAGCAATACCTATGCCAGAGGAGGATTATCATAGTCGTCTTCCACGAAAAGATACTGCGCGACATTTAAGTATTGATAGTGGCTTAGGAGGTAGTGGGGATAAGTCCTATTCTACGCAAGACTCTCCCTTGCGTAGAATGGGACATTTTCGTTCGTCAAAAGAACAACCTTTATCTAGAGGCTCGTCTGAGATGATTGAGTTTGGGGAAGTTCCTGCCGCCGCTGCTGGAGTATAAGGAATTCCCGCCTAATTATATCAGTGGTAACAAGGCATTCCGATACAATCCTTTCCACAAACACGCATAAAATCATCCTGATGCTCTCACAGCGCGTCCCTGCGCTGTGAAGGTTTGCGAAAAGGATTGTATCGGAGTGCCTTGTTTGGCAGCGTTTTGAGGTTGGGCGGGAATGGCTGCTGGGGTATTATAATACATGATTTAATGCTGAGATCATTCTATAATCACAGCAATTGGATTTTTGGCTAGGTATATGTATTCTCTTGTTAATAGTCGCTTCTGCTTAGGCTCCTTTGAATTAAGTCATCGTTTAATTCAAGGACCTCTAGCAGGATTTAGCTGCGCCCCTTTTAGGCAAATGTTTTCGCATTTTACCCCTCCAGCCTATTCGGTATCTGAGATGTTGTCCGCTAATGACGTGATTCATAAACATACATCCAACGGCCGTTATTTGTATCGTGGATTGGGTGAGAAAAATCTTTGCTATCAGATTTCAGGCTCTGAGCCCAGTATCATGGCTGAGGCTGCGTTGAAATTAGAAAATTTAGGTGCTGATTTGCTGGATATTAATTGCGGTTGTCCTAAAACTAAAATACGTAAAAAAGGCGCAGGAAGTGCGTTGCTGGAGAGTGAGCAAAATTTGATCGCGATCATTGCCTCGGTGCGTGCTGCTATAAAATGTCCCCTTACGGTCAAAGTCCGCTTGCAAGGAAATGACCATGATATTGAACTTGCAAAACGCATCGCTGATGCAGGGGTGGATGCATTGATTGTACATGGTCGGCGTTGGATGGATGATTATGATGTACCTTGCGACCTCGCAAAAATCGCAAAGATTAAACGAGCGCTTCATATCCCGGTGATTGCAAACGGAGATATTACAGACAGAAGTACTTTAGAAAATATACATGCTCAAACCGGTTGTGATGCCTTTATGATTTCACGTGCTAGCACAGGAAAACCTTGGTTATTTCAAGCGTTATTAAGTGGTTCCAATATTACTTTGGAAATAACAGAGCGTGTTGCATTGTTTATGCGTCATTTACACGGATTAGCACAGCTTGAAAACGAGTATCAAGCCGTATTACAAAGTAAATCGTTAGTGCGTTATTATTTCCGAGAACAATTAACCCCTGCCTTTTTGCAAGATTTTTATAAACTCACCCATTTACAAGATATTGAAAGTATATTATTGAAGCAATGGACATAGGGTAGGTCATTTAAAATTTAAACAGTATTGCTGTCCTTCGCGGCTCGAAGTACGCACGATCTATCCGAGCCGCGCGCGTGAGTAAGCGGAGCAGTTAAATCAATGCTTCTCTCCCTCGCAGTCGCAGTTCGGATAAGAAGAGAAGATTTAGGCACCTCTATTTTTCAAAAAATAAAAATGATCAATGGGGCCACATCCCTGGCCGATGTGTTGTGTTGCACCAGATTGAATAGCCTGGGTTAGATATTGTTTTGCGCTATTAATGGACTCATATAATGAGAAGCCCTGAGCGAGATAAGAGGCAATAGCGGCTGAGAGGCTACAACCGGTACCATGAGTGTTTTTTGTGGAAACTCGTTCTGCATGAAGCCAATGAGATTCTTGGGTATGACAATTGTAAAGGATATCGGAAGATTGTTTGCCGTCTAAATGACCACCTTTAATCAATACGTGTATTTTAAAGTGTTCACCAATCCTTTTTGCTGCCGCTTCCATATCAGATAAGCTTGCGATACGTGCACCCAGTAAGTGTTCTGCTTCAAATAAATTAGGGGTAATAAGACTGATGGTACTGAGTAATCTTTGTTTCAAAAGTGAAATGGTATCTAAATCAAGCAAGACCGAGCCGTCTTTTGCTACCATGACTGGGTCAAATACCACATGGGCTGGTTTTAATTGCGCTATCTCATCGGCAATAACTTCAATAATCCGTGCATCATGTAACATTCCAATCTTAACGGCTTGAACGTCTAAATCGCTAAAAACAGAATGCATTTGCTGGCGCACAAAATCAGCGGGGATTTCTTGAATAGCCTGAACCCCTTGGGTATTTTGCGCAACTAAGGCAGTAATTACTGAGGCAGCATAAGCGCCGGTTGCCGAAATGGCTTTGATATCTGCTTGGATACCCGCACCACCGGAGGGATCGGTTCCTGCAATACTCACCACACAAGCTAATTGAGAGTTCTTCATGGGTTTTGACTTTTAGTAAAAATAAATTTTTGCAGTGTACCATACTGCGTTTGGCGTTTCAGTAAGAGAAGCTAAAACTCAAGAATTCCCGCCTTACGATGTTAGTGGTACCAAGGGGTATCAGGGAAAGGTCTTGTTGGTAGAGTCTTGCGGTTGGGCGGGAATGGCGGGCTAAAGCTTCAGGAAAAACGTTTCTTATGCGTAAAATGAGCACGATCTATCCGAGCCGCGACCGTGAGGAAACGGATCATTTTGAAACTTTAAACTTCTCCGCTCCCTCACGGTCATGGCTCGGATAGATCTCGCATATTTCGAGCCAAAAAATTCGCTCATATTGTTTGAACTGTAGAGGTTTTTATGCTGCTCTACACGATAATTGAACATATGAGGGCATTCGCATAATTATTACCAGTTTTTGAATGGCCTTTAGAAATACATATTCCTACCGCGAGTAATGCGGTGGTTTTGGATTAAGAAATAACGTGCGCCCTCCATAAAATGGTCTATATTTAATCATATAGAGTATTAAGGAGATGCAATAATGCCTAGAAAAGTGGAAGATTCCTCAGTAGAGGAACTGGGTGTAGAATCGGTAGAGATGACGACCTTTCCTCGTTTTACAGCAGACGAGTTTATGGTGCAGCCTTTACGGCGCTATATGGAGGAGTTTGCAACGTCAGGTACAGGGCTATTTACACGATATGAGACGGGGGTAAAAGCTCCAAATGCCGAATGTATGCCAGAGTTTAAGAACTTTAAGTCTCAATTGGAGGCATTTTTAAAGCTTCAGCATTCACGAACCGCGGATCCAACGGCATTAAGAACGGCATGGAAGCAACTCTGTGAGACTTACGGCGCACTCAAAAAAGAACTGCTACCTGTGGGGCGAAGTGATCTGGATCACTGTTTGAGTGGTTTTTCTTTTCTTCCTGCATTACAAAGTATGTTTTTAGCAATAGATCTTCAAGAAACGCAAGGCCGAATGAATGAGCCGGGACAGGTTACCTATACTT
>JAUYSE010000161.1 GCA_030696465.1 Legionellaceae bacterium | reverse complement strand
CGATTCTAGTAAAGCGGTACTTTCAGGGGGAACCGTTCTACAGAATTTTTTCCATACCTGGGTTAACGCCAACCCAGAGGTTAATGCAAAACATATTGTTTACAAAATGACGCCAGATGCAGCAAAAATGTTGCTTAAATACCACCGACAACTGTCAGGTGGTTTGAACCCCTATAATCTTCCTAAAGGTTTTTATACGCAACGTGACGCTGCTGGCACCTTGGTTTTGGGATATAAATCCACCTTGCAGTATACCACGGATAATAACCCCTTAACCTTGCGTTTTCTAGAAAAAATTCCTGAGCCAGAAGTTTGCCCCGGTGATTTTAGACAATTTAATTTGTCAAAATATACAGATGGAAATATTGCTTGGGATGACGAGGATTATGCGCAATTAAAACTATTTTCTCAGCTGCAACCGAGACCCAAAGATGTGGAGGATCAGCTAAAAGAATTTATGCTGACGCATCAATCTGGTCTGAATAATGCGACTAAGACGCTTATTAGTGGAAGTAAAGCCGCCATTCTAGATAACTGGAGCTTATTTTACACTTTGTGGACCTTAAAAGGAGAGCCTGGTCTTCGTGAGTTTTTTACCTTACATAAAAAGAAAACGCACCGTTTGTCGGCAGCAGAGGCGACAGCACTTTTATTACAAAAAGTGACAGAACCTCCTAAAAATTGGGCAGTAGATGTTTTTTCTGATATAGATCCTGCTTTATATCCAAAAATTTCGGTTGCTTTAGGACAGGTCTATTTTCGCTATGGTGCGTATGGTTTAACGCGCCTATTAACACCGCTCTATCGTATGCAGCACTTCTTAGGGACGGTGTTTTTTGATGATTTCTTAGAAGGTTATTTATTTCAATGTGACACTTTTTCTCCTTTGATGAGTGAATCAGCACTACAAACCTTTGATAAAATGACCAAGCTGTTATCAGAAAGTCCACAAGCAAAAGCGTTATGGACCGTCTTTTTAAAACGACATATGGGGGCGGTTGATTGGGAAGATTTTACACAACTGTGGAAAGGGTTTGAGTATTTTTACCTCACCATTCAAGAGCGGGAATTACACGATATTTTAACCCCCTCTATATTAGATCAAGTCAAGCCTGATAAACAAAATATGTTGGTATTGTTCGATAGAATTTTACTTTGTCTAGAAAAAATCCCTAATGTGCAACAACAAGAGGCCTTTTTAGCCGCACTGTCCGATTTAGACCTTACGGAAGGTGGGGTGCCCTACGCTATACGGCATGAAGGCTTTGTGATTGCCGATAAGTCTCTGCAATTACAGGAATTTTATAAGGGAAAACCCACCTACGCACCTAATTTAAAAGAGTTAAATTCCTGGGCGGGGGCTGAGGGTACCTTATTTATGCATCGTGCCTTAGCGTTGCAAAGTGGGATAAAACCGATAGATTATCAATATATTATTCAAAATATCATTGTGGATTGTTCTCCCCAATCCAAGAGGAAGTTACTCTGGGTCTTACACTCGCAGTTTGGTGCGGTGGCAGAGCTGGATATATTAGGTACTTGGAATGTTGATTTTTTCCAAGATATGGCGGCGCATTTTCATAAGGTATTTTATATCGATAAAATACCGACGGCCCGTTTTCCTTTAAGTTTATTTAAGGCAATAGAGCCTGATTTTGCAGGCAATAAGCTTCAGTGGCGCGCATTACTGGCAAAATATGCAAATGTGATGCTCTTAGAGTGCATCAATATTTTACATGGGCAGCAAGCGCTGGATGCCCCTGCTTTTGATCGACTTAGGGCTTTATTTGACGCCGCCCCAGCCAGTCATCCGCATTTGCAACAAGGCTTGATGTTAGCCACGGTATTTGGAGTTGGCCCAGCAGAATTGCAAGCATTTTATGCTGCTACGCTTTCTTTGAAAGGCATTGTTCGTCAAGAGCTTAGTATTTTAAGTACACAATTACTTTCGCTGGATATCAAGACCTCCGCAGATAAGCTTACCCCGGAAATCTGGAGTGATATTATCCAGGGTATTCAAGAGATGAATGAGCACCCCGCCGAAACGGCGCATTATCGGATGGAACTGTTTAAAGCCCTAAAAACGAAAGGTCTCATATTTAAAACCTCTGTATCTGGTGATTATCGCTCTGTTAAAGACAGTGATATCCAGGAGCTTAGTGCAGATTTCGGCTTTTTTGAACAACATCAAGAACGCTTAAAAACATTTTTTAAAAATCATATCGTGATTTCTGAAGAAAAAGGGGCGAGACCATCCTTAATGCCCATCATGGACTTCTTTAAGCGCTTACAGCTGAATAAAACCTACATAAATGAGGTAGAGCCTTTATTAGCAACGCTAGAATCTATATTAAAAGATCATCCTAATATTTATTGGACGGCTGAATATTTTAATCGTTTATTACGTGCGTTGCAGTCGACGGAAGAGAGCACTGCCTTCCCTATTGCGATATTAGAGGCGGTTTTGAAAGAAAAAAACAGCCCTTTTTGGCCCAAAGGTATCGATGAGATTGATCTTGATTTTCCGAAAAAACTGGGGGAAGAGTTTACTTTCATTTTATCAAAAGCAGAATCGTTTACACGCGAACAGCAATCGATGTTAGCGCGATTGGCGCTGCGAGCGAATGCGGTTGGTCAAGATACAAGCTTGATTCGAAAAATTACCGAACGCTTGATGCTTGCAGATTTTCAACCGCTGCGCGCGCAAGTATTAGAGAGTTTATTACAGGGTAATATAGACGAAATAGAATTAAACTTTGCGCGTTGTACGGCATTGTTAGAGTTGGCCCCAGGGCAGCCTTTAGCGGCTCATTGGACAGACACCTGTCAATTATGGATAGAAACCATCACAAGACTACCAGAGTTGAATGCGTCGCTTTTAGAGAAAGCCAAGGAATTGTATGCGGATCCTGAAAAATTGGCGCTGGTATTACATATTGTCGCTTGGAGTAGTTTTCCTTCGGACATGCTTATTACGGCGCCAAGACGTAATTATATAGAAAAAGGCAAAGGGGATCGCTCTAAAACGGCAAAATTGGTGGATCGTTTGCAAACATTATCGATGAAAGATTTACGTGATTTAGCGACAAAATATCCGGCAAAACCGGCGCCAGATACGAAGCATCTCTTAGACTTTATTAAAGTGCAAACGAAAGAGTCCTTTCAATCTAGCGCAGCGATTACGCCGTTGGTCGATGCCTTTTTACTCAACCCGTATAGTGTGGCGGCTAAACGTGATTATCAACAATTAGCCATTACCAGAGAGCGAGACTTTCAACGGATGTTGGAAGACACGCGTATAACTCGCGGCGAAGAGAATGATCATTTAAGTGTAGAAGACAGTTTACGCCTGACGATGATGTTTAAGTTATTGAAGCAATTAGAAAGTGGCCAGACACGCTTACCAGGGGTTGATACATCGATTTCTGATATGACGCAAGAGGAATTATCGGAAGCTTTTGCAAGCTTGTCACAGCAAGCGCAATTAGATCCGGACAATGATGTGTTATGCACGCAAATCTGGGCGGTTTTATTTGCCGTTCTGGGAAGAACCAGCGGTAAATATCCTCATTTGGCGCAACAGTTTTCTTTGATTGCCAATGAAATTGCGTTAAAGAATGATCCCTCCAGTATTTTGCAGTTAAAAACCGGGGAAGGAAAAAGCCATTTTGTCGCCATGCGCGCGGCTCGCCATGTAGGATTAGGCAAAAATGTCGATGTGTGTACCGCAAAATGGAGTTTGGCAGAGCGTGATTTAATCGACTATAAACCATTTTTTGATTATTTGAATATAAGAACCGCAAATGTGAAGGCAACGTCTGCCCGTTCTGCTTATGAGCAAGCACAGATAGTGTACACAACCCCTGGGGACTTCTCCTTATTTTTGGATGCGCAAGCTTTTTCAGGGAACCCCATTAAAATCGATAAAAATATGCGGGTTGGTCTCGGCGATGAATTTGACTTTCTTTTTTATGAAGGTCAAAAAACGCAATATAATTATGCTCAACATACGGGAATTACGCCCAAAGAAATGGTATGGTTTTATCGCGCGTTGAATCAATTTTATGATGAGAAGCTTTATTCAGAAATAGAGGTTGATCAAGCGGCAGGTAAGCAATTTAATATTAGCGCGGATCATCTAGCCAGGTGCTTTGATTTCTTGACCTCGAGAGTTGGCACGGAAGAAGGACTGCTCTTATTAGATGATTTTAGAAAAAATCCCATAGAATTGGTGGGATGGTTGCAGTCAGCACATGAGGCCGCTAAATTAAAAATGGGCGTGCAATATACCGTACGTTTAGAGCGCGTTAAAATTGGAGAAGAAGAGTATCCGCTGCAAGAAATATATCCGCTTACCAAAGATATGCAAGCAGCCGTGGGCTCTACCTTCAGCCATGGGGTACATCAATTAGTGGCAGATCGATTGAACCAGGTCGCAAAAACGCAAGGATTGTCTCAAAATTATCATGTGCATCCAGAGAGTAATATTGTGAGCTCTCAGGTGTTCTCACAACGCCTGAGAACCTTATGGGGCCATTGGGAAGGATTTACTGGAACGGTCTCTGCGGCACAAGCGGCACAGTTACATGGAGGGTATGGAACGGCCGTACTGCGAGTACCAACCAATCAAAAAGATTTGCGTAAATGGCCGGATCCTACCTTCTGTGAGACCCCTAAAGAGCGTCTAGAGGCCATGGCAAGGACGATCAAACATGCCCTGAAAGAGAAGAAATCTATTTTATGGTGCTGTAAGACCGATAAAGAAGTGACGGAAATGGTAGACGCTATCAAACCTTTCTTTACGAAAGAGGAATTTGATACCTATTTTATGTCGTATACCAATGAAAGCCAAGACTCCCCTGCAGATGTTTTGCGGCAGAAAAAAGCCAAAGAAGGGCTTGTTCTGGGTCAAAAAGAACGTGGCGTGGTGTTAATCGCGGCGGGTTTTGGTCGCGGAGACAACGTCGATGTGGAAATGGTACTTCTTGGCTCGGTGCATGATGAAAACGATTTAGGCCAAAAAGGCGGACGTACGGCGCGAAATGGTGAAGAAGGAGAGGTTCAGCAGTTTTATTTGCGAAAAGAGGTCGATGAGGCGTTTTTTGCCCTATTAAGCCTGTTACCCACGCATTATCCTGAGCGACGAGACGAGATTATAACGGCATTGATGGAAAAAGAAGCTGACATTGGTGATCAAGGCTTCTTTGATGACAAGGGTCAGCCAACTGCGGCTGGAGTTGCTGCTCTCTCTTCAAAATTTAAGTTTGATACGGTCTTGCGGTTGGACGAGTTTTTACAATCCTTAGAAAACCAAGCGTCACTGGCTTACCACGAAGCGAAAGCGCAACTGTCGTCGGTCGCGATTGCTGAAATAGGCAGTGATAAGTTAGATCCGTCAGAGCGCAAAGATAAAGCGCGCAGTTTTGCTAATCATTTGGCCGAACTGGAAAATCAGTGGATTAAAATCCAAGCAGATAAGGCTAGTCCAAAAGACAGAATTAATGCATTACATCATTATCTGCAGGGTACGCTTTTAAAATCGCTTAAGCATTTATTTAAATTAGATAAAGACTTTCCTTTTACAAGGGAGGACCCTCCTGGATTAACATTCCTCTTAGAACCTCAGAAAAAACCGCGTACGGAAGCAGAGCGGTGGTTGACGGAAATTCAAAGTCACTTATTACAGATAGACGATTGGCCGACGGATCCTGCCTTGTGGAAACAGGTAGTGACTATGCTGGGAGGTATTGCGGCTGATTATCCTCATAAATTAAAAGATATTTATAGGCTTTTACAGCAAGAGCAGTCATTGACCTATAACGATTTTATCGGTTGGGTTGCGCGAGTAAGAGAACAGACGCTGAAGCCAGAGTATACAAATCTTGTTGAAGAAATGAAAAATGTTCGCACCAGAAAGGATAAAGACATTGTACAGTTCTTATCTGAGAAAGATTTGGCGCTGCGTGTACATGCCTGCATGATTAAATTGGCACCGGAAGTACAGCAAGATGCACTGCTCTATTTACAGGAAGTTGGTCTTTCTAGTCCTGAGGCACATGCTGTGCGCACTTTGCCACTACTACAATATGTTTCTTCCATGAAGCCCAAACAAGCCTTACAAGCGGCATCCTATTTTAGTCATACCATGGCGATGGATACCTTATTGGATTTACCACCTGCTTGTTTTAATTTGTCGACGGCAATGCATGCAGATTATTTGATTCTGGTGAAAAAATTCTTAGATCGCATGTTACCAAAATCGACGTCCGCTGAACGCTATGCGGCATCCTTTCAAGGCATTGTCAATGGATGTAAACATCAAACAGAAAAACGGCTGCGTTGGCTGGCGACTTGGGAGATGATGTTGTCATCCTCTGAGAATAAAGAAGCATTGTTGGAGACACTGACTGCACTAATGACGCAATTTGAAGCCCCTGGGCACTTTATGGTGTTCCAAACCCTATTGGATAAAGTGAGTAAAGCCTATATTGAGCCACTTTCTTTAGATCAACGGGTGGTGGAGTCTACACGTTTGGATGCGTATTGGCATTCCCTCTTAAAACAATGTCCAACTATTTTAAAAGCACTTCCTGTCTTGGAGATGGCTCTCAATCAATCAGGAAAAGAGTTTTTCTTTTGCTTGGAGACCTTAAGCAAGGTACAGGCGGAGCTTATTGTTGATTTCCAAGTTCCAATAACAAGCTTATGGGCGTCATCCCCTGGCAAGACAAAAAAAGAGAAAATGGAAAAATACGCAGGGATGTTAACGCTGCTACAACGGTGGTATAAAGCGCTCCCCGCAGATAAATTAGGACAATATACCATACACCATATGCAGAAGCTGCCTTCTGCATTGTTTGCGCAGGCAATCAATAACTGGGAAAAACATGAAGCGCTCTTTATGGAAACCCCGCTTTTATTTGCTTATTATGTGGAGTATTTAAATAAAGAGACGCCGAGCGCAGAGGACTCAAGAGTATTACAACTCCTATTGAAATTAGGGCATGCAAAACTTCCTGCTGGGCATTTAGAAGCCTATTTATTCCAGCTCAGTAAATATCGTGAAGAACCACAGCAACTTTCAGTGTTTCTCGATTTAGTCAGCTGGAATGATTCCTCTGAACGAAAACCAGAGTTTGAGTGGCAGCGTGTTTCTGAATTATGGCTGAATACCGAGAGAGTTAATAAATTGACAAAATTGCCTGCGGCAGTTTATGGATGCTTGCAGCCCATGATGAAATCGTACGGAGCGCTGTTTGCACAGCACCCTGCGGCATTAGATGCGCTGATTGCTTACATGGAGTCTGCTCATTTTGAGGCAGAACATGTCGAGCGTTTATGTCAGGTATTAAAAGGCGCTGCGAAGGCTTGTCGAAATGATTCGAAAAAAATGCAGGATTATGCGACGGTACTTTCTGTGCAGTTTTCTGATAAGGCGCACATGGATTGTATGTTTGATCTTATTGATAAATATCCAGAGTTTATGACAGAAATCGCCAGCAATGGTTTGGTGGATCATTTAAAAACCGTTGTAGGGACAGAATGGGATGCGTTATCACATGAAATGATAAAAGACTTCTATGATGCGCGAGCGAAGACCATGTTTAGTGGTTTACGGAAGCATTTTGGGGAACATTCGATGTTTGAGGACATGGGTGACTCAACGGACTCACAAAAAAGAGTAGCTTGTCTGCATCTTCTCAATAAAGGAGCCTTCCTTCCTAAAACATCGTTGCCAGAAGCGTGGTCTGAAAAAGACAATGATACTTTGTTGAGCGATGGCTTAGATCACTATACGAAATATGCCGCTGAAAGTTTAGCACCGCACAAGAAGCATTCGCATGGGGCGCAAAAAGTGAGAGGACTAAAAAAATCTCAACAAGTAGACTTATTCCGAATAACCAAAGAGTTGAAAGCGATAGGGACGCCTTCTTTGCATAAAGCGCAGGCTTTGTCAGATACACTCAAAAAAGACATTCAAAAAGAATTGAAAGGGTATCAAAAAACTTGGTTTAAAAACACGGCTCGAAAAAAACAAATTGTGGATATCCAAGAAAAACTGAATGATTTCTTAGATAATACAAAGGGACAAACAGCTTCTGACAACATGTATCGTGATTTGTTAACGGAGATAATGGCGACCAAAGCGGATATTATGAAGCAAGATATGGACGCCGTAAGCTCTGGAAGCAAGATGAATATGATATTACGCTTGTTTAGACCGTTGCATAAAAAAGGCCACAGTCGTTTGTATCGAACCTTAAACAAAATTCAGGATCAAGTATTAAAGGCATGGGCGACGGATACGAAAGAGGTGCAGTCTTTACAAGATTACACCTTTGCAGCGCAACAAGAAATGACTCAGTATGCCGATGCCTTTTATAAAGCGTTAGAAGCATGGATCGTGCCTGTGGAGACACTCAAAGAGAATGGGATGGAGAAAACAGCAAACTTCTTGTTTTTCTATCGAGGGCGCTCACGTGATGAAGCGGTTAAAGAGTTGATTGGACTGATACAAGAGGCTGAGGAAAAAGGGGATAAAGACGCAATATCTAACACCTTGCATGATAACAAAGAGTTGGTGAGTTCTTTACCCGGCGAGCTACGCACCTTGGCAAAAGAGGTGTTGGCTCGAAGTAAAGCATTACGTGTGGATAAAGGCGCTAATCCAAACGGATAGAGCACTTGAATTGTTCCAGTAAAGCCCCTGATGGTTTCACGTGAAACCATCAGGGGCTTTTTATTAGTCAGAAGCAAATATACTCAGTGGCCAACCTTCTTCACTTTCATCGGGGAATCTGTTTATCACCCTATTTGAACCCGATGCAGTAAAAAAAGTGGATTTATAATCCCCTTTTTGATGTGACAATGGAAAACAATTATCATTCGACAAGTTATATTTCTTGCCATTAAATGGACAGGGCACAACGATACTATTGCGACCTGTCACCTTGATGCTTAATTGCTTGTCTGAATTTTGAGTGTTGAGTATGCTTGCAAGCTTCCCGGTAAGTGCTATTGCCACATTTATACTGTTACAAACGCATAGAGAAATATTGATTTGTTTATTGGTGATTTCTGTAAATGCACCACTTAACATATGCGAAATTTTCGCGACGGAGGTGGTCACTTTATCGCTTGTTTCCACATGTGTTGAGATGAATCCTTGACCATGTCCGACAATTATTATTTTATCAGCATTTTGAATGTGTATAATTTCGTCTGTAGTAAATTTTACTTTGTTAGGATCGTAAATATGAATGATTGGTGAATCTTTAAATTTAGTCCTAAAAGCCCACAAAATGAATGAATAGAGCTTAACAATGAAGAATCCTTTTTTGCTCGATATAGATTCTGCCGCATTTAAAATAACATATTTTTTGGTCATTGAAGATGGCTCCACGCATTAAACGGCTGAGACGGATTGCCTGGGATCTCAGAGGTAAAGTGTAACTAGAGCAGGAAAATACCTGGGCGAACATGGTAATAAAAGAGAGATTATACAAGTTTATTGCATTATTAGCAATAATTAATCAGGTTGATCCTGGGAGAACCTCATGAAAAATTGTACCTGTTTGCCTCATCATTCGTCAAAGGGCGGTCTCCTTACATAAAAGGAATTCCCGCTTTTTCTAGATTGTAAAGGCGGGGTCCGCAATCGGCAGGACCCGCCTTGCGAATCTAGAAAAAGCGGGAATTTATTTTAACTTAAAGATGTGTGCATAGATTAGTTCTCACGCGCGCAGATCGGATAGATCGTTCTAATTTTACCCATAAGGTGCGTTTGTCCAGGCGCTTAGTTGAATAATGACAACTTGCTTATTATACTTAGTGAAAGAATAGTACGGGCTTCGGTATGCTCGTCCATGTATACTGGGTGATAGAGAGCATTTCTCAAGGAGTTGCAATATGCCACCACAACCACCGCAGCAGGGTCAAGATAACTCTTTGTTTCATGTTTTAGTCTTTCTATCCTCTTTTTTTATTGCTTATTTTTTGTGGCGGCTGTGGCATAACTATATTGTTATGTTTTTTTTCAAAATTGATATACTGCAAGCAAAACTATTGAATTTATTCCTGCACAGTCCGCAATTACTTCAAGATATTAATATTATGGAGAACATTGATCCTTCTAGCGTAGATTGGGCGCAGTTGACACTTTTAAATGCGGACATTGGTGAGTTCATGCGTTACCCTCTCGCCGGAATTTTATCTATTTTAGCGGTATATTTATATCACACTGATATTACGAGAAAATATCACACTGCCCACTCCATGAAAACATTGGCGTTGCAAGAACAACATAATTGGAGTTCTATTATGCCTGTTCTCAAATATGACTTGGTTGCAACAGAAATAGATAAAGGT
>JAUYSE010000051.1 GCA_030696465.1 Legionellaceae bacterium | reverse complement strand
ACCTACTTGTGCGGCCAATGCATCTGAAATGTAATCCCCATTTAAATTGAGTGTCGCAATGACGCTAGAATCTTCTGGGCGTAACAAAATTTGCTGTAAAAACGCATCTGCAATCACATCTTTGATGAAAATCGTCTTGCCAGTTTTAGGGTTTTTCAACGACATCCAAGGACCAGACTCATACAACTCTGCGCCAAACTCTTCACGAGCTACGGCATAACCCCAGTCTTTGAAGGCACCTTCAGTGTACTTCATGATGTTCCCTTTGTGTACGAGGGTCACCGAGGGGCGATCATTATCAATGGCATATTGTATGGCCGCTTTCACTAAGCGTGTTGTGCCTTCCTGTGACACCGGTTTAATGCCAATTCCACAATGGGTTGGAAAGCGAATTTTGGTCACGCCCATTTCTTCTCGTAAAAATTTGATTATGCGAGTAGCTTCAGGACTATCTGCTTTCCATTCTATTCCGGCATAAATATCTTCAGAGTTTTCACGGAAAATTACCATGTCGGTTTTCCATGGCTCTTTCAGAGGGCTGGGCGTCCCTTTAAAATAACGAATAGGACGCAAACACACGTATAAATCTAGAGCCTGACGTATCGCCACATTCAATGAGCGCATACCACCACCTACCGGCGTTGTCAGTGGCCCTTTAATTGAGACTACAAAATCTTGCATGGCTTTTAAGGTTTCTTCCGGTAACCATGTATCTCCACCATATAAAGCATTTGCTTTTTCGCCAGCGTATACTTCCATCCAAGCAATACGACGCTTATTCCCGTAGGCTTTTTGTACTGCCGCATCAACCGTCATGCGCATCGCCGGGGTAACATCAACCCCGATACCATCGCCTTCCACAAAAGGGATAATCGGCATATCAGGAACTTGCAAGCTGCCATCCGCTTTCACGGTAATCGCTTGCCCTTCAGTGGGGACCGTAATTTTTTGAAAAGACATCGTTAAACTCCTCAATGTAAATACCTAAAAATAGATGAAATCTATAAAAAGTGTGCGTTGCATGGAATATAGGGTTGATATAACATGCATGGAAAAATTCATGCCTATACTCTACCAGTAACTGCAGACAGCAACCAGTATTTTAAATAAAATAAAGGAATTCTCGCCTTATTATGGTAGTGGTACCAAGGCGTATCGGGTAAAGCTCTTTCGTAAACACGCATAAAGTCCTCCTGACGCTTTCACGGCGCGTCCCTGCGCCGTGAAAGTTTACGAAAGACCTTTACCCGACACGCCTTGTTGGCATAGTCTTGCGGTTGGGCGGGAATGGCTGAATGAAATACAAGGAATTCTCACCTAATTATATCAGTGGCAGGAATGCCCGCCTTATAATATTAATGGCGTATTTTGAAAATAAAGTCTATTATTTATTGAGTTAACTGAATAGCTGTTCTGTTGGGGTTAGCCTCCCGTCAGAGAGGATGATACCGTATTTTCCTCTGGATTAGCTTTCAACTCTGCAGCTTGTGCCTCATCCTTGATTTTATGCAATCGATCTTTGAAGTCAGCAACCGTATTTTTTACTTGTTTTTCCATTGCGGTTTCATAGGGAGCCTTGCGGAACCGATCAAATAGAGCCATAAACTTATCAAAAAGTCCGCGAAAAGGGGTCAGCTTTTGTTTACAAATATTAATATTTTCGTCTATGGATGCCTCAAATGCACTCACTCTACTCTTAGGACAACCTTCTTTTACAAAAAGACGCACTGACTCTTCAAGATTACTTTTCAAGCCGGCAATCACTTCTAAAGCTGCCGTTTTTTTCTCAGGATCGTCAACGTACTCTTTCTCTATGCCTTCTTGTATTTCCACAAATGGCACTAGAAAATCTTCTACAACCAAATTGACTCTATCCGCTTCTATTGCTTCCTTCATTTTTAGATCATTGGGATTATTCCAAAGCTGCTCCTGCATGACCAGGATGTTATCAATTTTAGCCTTTATTTTCTTTGGATCTCCCTCATACACTCTCACTACCATATCTTTCATTCTATCAAAGGGTTCTTGGAACTCGCTGCTCTTCGTATGCTTTTCAATAGTTGCTTGTACTGCCTCAGGCACAAATTCTTTTTTATCTAAATCAACAATATCCTGCATGAAAGAATCAAAGTCTGTATTGATAGACGCAGAGTTTCCTTCTGAAAGCGGAGCCGGGCGTGCTCTATCTACGCGCTCAAAATTAATTTTTATACCTAGAGGCTTAATCAATTCTGTCATCAAGCTATCTATATATTTTTCCGCCCTTTCTGCTCCTCCTGGACGATCCTCATCAAATAATTTTCTCGCAAGCGATATCATGCTTTCATCTAATTTTTTCTGAGCCAAATCTTTCTGATGCTCAAGGTTATCAACCTCTGCGATTTCTTTCCGGGTAGGCTGTTCCAACTGCTTATAACTTTCCTCACCAAGCTTAAATCGTTCTGATACCGCCAGAAAAACCTCTAATTTTTCTTGTAAATCACCCAGTTCTTGAACTGGAGTAAGCGCGTCATCCAATTCGTTACTCATTGCAGTAGGAATATCCTGAAGAGCTTGTAATTTAGTATTGTTCTCGTCACTGACAACACTGTCACGCAATGCTTTAAATTCTGCCTTCTCTCGATATATTGGAGCTGAAATTTTGAGTAATGTTTCTTTAACCTTCGCCCCACTCTCAGAGACTCTATCGCGTGCGAAATCTTTATCTTTTTGAGATATATTGGGCTGCATTGATATGGATAGAAACAACTCTAAATCAGAGGTAAGCTTCTCCATTGAATCATAAGTTTCACTTAGTAATGATCTATCTCCAAATCTGTCTATTTTATTGCGAATACGCGCTAAGGGCTCTAATAAACTATTAATTTGCTCCCGCATTTCGGGAGTTATTTTTTCTCTTACTGATGCCTTCAGATCTCGGAGTTCTTGTCTTGCACGATATTTTTGAACAGACGGATGACTATCAATAGAACTCATAAAATCAGGCTCAACATTCTTTATTCTGAGTGTATCCGATAATGCTGCAAGCGCGACTACTGTGGCGCCAGATAATACTCTCGTCTTTAATTCATTAAAATGATCTTTAATATTCTGAGGGACACTCCCTGCGGTGGCCTTCTCAAATCTCAATATTTCGTTATAAATAGCTTTAACAAAAGTATAATTTTTTTCTGGCTTTTTAGATTTGCTCGCATAAGGTTTCTCTTTTACCTCTGGCGCGTATTCTATCACCTGAACCGCAGGTAATTCTAAGCCACCAACCTTAGTGCTGGGTTTATCTCGTTTTCGTATCGCAGATTTAGTCGGTGGAGCTACTGAAGCAACAGTATAAGTTTCTTGTTGTTTGGGTTCCAAAATTTCTTGAATTTGAGGATCGTAATATTCCAAGGTTGAAGAGGTCTTTCTTGCCGTAAAAGTATTACCTTCCTGTAACGAAAGATGATAAACAGTTTTACCAGTGACTATAGGACCATGATCGGGACGCTCTATCAATGCACCACTCTCTGGATTTTCTTGGCGGACTCTAGATACAACACAGGTAGAGGTAACCTCAATGCTGCTATCTTTTAATAGGCGAATAGATGCTTGGCCAATTCGAGCCGGGCCCATTGCATCCCGCTGTTGAATAGCCGCTGTCTGTTCGGGTGTCCGTTGATCTTGCGGAGGAGTAAAATCATCATACCATAATGAATTTTGTTGTAATTGAGCGGTCAATCCATTATTGGCTTGATGAGTAACTCCTTCTTGATAAAGATAAGATCTTAATGATTTTAATGCGAGATCTTGCTCTTCTTGAGAAATATTACTGAGTAAATTGTTTTTTAATATCTGATCTAATTTTTTACATATATCACTATTGAGATCAACTTGCGCTGCTGCGAGAACAATCTTTCTTAAAGCATCACTCACTGCAGAAACTTTAGATACAAGAGCTCCGCTATTTATTTCGATTAAAGCAGCGTCTATACTTTCAGGAGTAATCAGATGAGGTTGCACCCCCATATCTTCTAGCAATAAAGCAAAGACAGACTTTTCTCCTATAAAAATATTGTTACCACCTCTAAAAAAATCTAGGTACATCTTAGTTTCTGTTTTAGCCTTAACAATCGGATATTTGGGATCCCATTGGTTGTTTTTGGGCATCATCTTCTCGAAAAATAGTATTATATTAAGTATAGACTTATTGTATTCATTTTGCTTATCACGTCATCCAGAGCCAGTTTGAATGATGTTAAATTCTCTGAAAATTCCGAGATGGCTCTCCTTGCCGCTGGGATCGATCGGTCTGCAGAAGATTTCTCGCAGAATTCTCTGTCGCTCTTTTCTATCCTCAAACTGGCTCGAAATGACGGATCTTTTTTATCAGAGTGCGATGTAAAAAGATGGTTAAACAATCTTGGAGTCGGAAACAGAGTCTGGAACTGACAAATAAACAGCCATTTCTGCCCAAGCCCTAAACGCTACCAACAAACAACCATTAAACAGCCATTCCCGCCCAACCCCTAAACCCTGCCAACAAGGAATGTGGATAAGGGGCTTTCTAAACCTTCACGGCGCAAGGACGCGCCGTGAGAGCGTCAGGATGACTTTATGCGTGTTTACGAAAGCCCCTCATCCACATTCCTTGGTACCACTAACATTATAAGGCGGGAATTCCTTTATAAGACGGAAATTCCTTTAACCAACCATCAACAATTAAACCAGAAACTTGCGCCGCTGCCCTACTTCTTTTACTATAGGGGGTTCCTGAGTAATAAAATTGAAGAGCTTCCTATGACCTTTGTCGTTACTGAATCGTGCATACGCTGCAAATATATGGATTGTGTTGAAGTATGTCCTGTAGATTGCTTCTATGAAGGGCCCAATTTTTTGGTCATTAATCCCGATGAATGTATAGACTGTGCGTTATGTGAGCCTGAATGTCCGGTCAATGCGATTGTCTCTGAAGATGATTTAACCGATGAAACCCGCCAATTTAAAGAGCTCAATACCGAACTCTCTCAAAAATGGCCTAATATTACCCATAAAAAAGAAGCGCCTGCCGATGCGAAAGAATGGGAAGGTGTGAGTAATAAGTTAGAGCAGTTACAAAAAGAGTGGGAATGAGCCTTAGCACCCAAAATTTACTCGCTATCGATACCAGCACTTCACATGCCTTGGTCAGCCTGGCGGTAGGAGAACAATTCTTCCATCGTCAACAGATGGCGCAAATCGGGCATGCGCAACATCTATTGACCATGATTGATGAAGTTCTGCAAGAGGCTGGCTGTACGATTGCAGAATTGCACGGTATTGTCTTCGGCCGTGGCCCTGGTAGTTTTACCGGATTACGTATTGCCTGCAGTGTGGCCAAAGCACTTGCTTATCCGCAGAACTTGCCTTTATACCCGGTCAGTACCCTCGCGGCTATTGCCGTAGAAGCGCAGAAAAATCACCCGCGGCTACCTGTCTTAGCACTCATTGATGCGCGTATGCAGCAATGTTACTGGGCCACTTTTCAAGCCTCCGTGCCACAGAAAAATAGTCCACCAGCAATCGAAGAACAGCTCTCTGATCCTGCCGCCATTTATCTTCCGCCCCCAGGGCCTTATCTACTGGCTGGTGTCGGATTTGAATCTTATATAACGCAATTTCCGCTCGAAACCCAACAACAAATTCAAGCGACAGAACATACTCTCCCTTCCACTTATGCTATGATTACTCTAACACGACAAGGCAAGGTGTCTAGTGTTTCCGCACAAGAAGCACTACCTACTTATATACGTAACAACGTCACGACGTGAGCCCCTTTATGAAAAAAAAATGGTTTGATATGTTGGTCTGTCCTGTCTGTAAAGGGCACTTAATACAAAAATCCTCTGAACTCATTTGTTGTTTTGATCGACTAGCATACCCGATTCGAGATGGAATCCCGGTTATGTTAGAAGAAGAAGCGCGCGCCCTATCGCTAGAAGAAAAAGAGGCCCTACAAAAATGAGTGAAAAACCGCAACTGAACAGCGCCTTTTTAGAAGAGCTCGTCACGCTTGCCCTGCAAAATTCCGATGGCTTTCCGGCCATGTATATTCCGGAACTGGCCAATGTGGATCAAGAAATCACGGCGATTGCCATACAGCCTATTCAAGGCGACATGATATATTACTCTAATCGCCCTTTGAGCCCTATCACGCTGCAAAGTACTGCCAAATTAATACCGCTGATTGGTCTTTTAGAAGAGTTTGGTTTAGCGCAGCTAAAAGAATGGGTTAAATTAGAACCTTCCGGTGACGATTTTGCCTCTATTAGCCGTTTAGAACGCTTTGGCCCAAAACCTTCTAACCCTATGTTGAATGCAGGTGCTATTACGCTTTGTTCTTATATTCCAGGCGATCAAGAAACCGCTTTTGGCTGGTTACAGCGCTGGGTAAACACCCTCTTTCAATGTCCACTACCGATTAATCCAGTCGTGTGTGCTTCTGAAAAAAGAACCGGCGATCGCAATCGCGCCATTGGGTTTTTGCTGCAAAGTCGTCAACAATTAGGCAAGCCCGTCAACGATGCACTCGACCTCTATTTTGCCTTATGTTCTTATGAAGCCACCATTAATCAAATGACGTATTTGCCGACGGTCCTTGCAAATAAAGGGATTGATCCGGTCACGCACACGCGCATTCTTTCAGAAAAAACCTGCGCAGTGACTTTAGCGCTCATGGCCACCTGTGGTTTATATGATGAAAGTGGTGCGCATATGGTTAAAACCGGAATTCCAGCCAAAAGTGGGGTGTCTGGTTACACGATTGCCTCATTACCCGGAAAAGCCGGCATTGTGGTGCTGAGTCCGCGTGTGAACGGCAAAGGAAATAGTATCCGCGGCGAAATCATGTTAGAAGCCCTATCGCAAACCATGGGGTGGCATTTTGCTTTACCCTGAAGAGAACAACCCCCT
>JAUYSE010000065.1 GCA_030696465.1 Legionellaceae bacterium | reverse complement strand
GAGTGCTTTACGCGCAGCAGGATTTACGGCAAAAGATCTAAAAGATGCCGGCTTTACAGCGGCCGAGTTACGTAATGCTGGCTTTACCGCCGCGGATTTACGGGCAGCAGGATTTTCCGCTAAAGATTTATTACATGCGGGATTTTCTCCTGCAGAATTGGCTGCGGCCGGTTATGCTCCAGCGCAAATTCAGAAAGCAGAGTTAGCAGCAGAATCTTTAGCGCTCCCATCAGGCGTTACGCCAGACAGTATTGCGGCGGCAGGCTGTAGTGCAGACGCGATACAGAAAGAGCGTGCGGCCGGGGTAAGTGCTGCAGCAATTCGTATGTATGCACATTGTTCTGCGATGGCATTACATGCTGGCGGATTTAGTGACGATGAGCTTGCGGCAGCAGGATTTTCTCCGCAAGAGATTGCCGTTGCGCATCAGGTACTCCCAGCAGGTTTTACGCCAGAAAGTATTGCGGCGGCGGGTTGTAGTGTAGATGCAATAAAGAAAGAGCGTGCAGCTGGGGTAAGTGCTGCGGCAATTAGTACGTATGCACACTGCTCTGCGACAGCGTTACATGCTGCGGGTTTTAGTGATGAAGAACTTTCGGCGGCTGGGTTTTCTCCGCAAGATATTGCTTTAGCTAATGAAGGACTACCACCAGGAATGACCTTGGCGGATATCAAAGCGGCAGGTTGTAGCCCAGCAGCCTTGAAAAAAGAATATGATGCCGGGGTGAGTGCTAAGCTTATTCATGAACAGGCAGGTTGCTCTGCTACCGCATTGCGAATGGCAGGATTCAATAATGCTGATCTTGAAAAAGCAGGCTTTTCTCCGGATGAAATTCAGGCGGCGAATGAAGTGTTGCCGCCAGGGGTAACCGCCGATCAGATTAAGGCTGCAGGCTGTAGTGTAGATGCGATACAGAAAGAACGTGCGGCTGGAGTAAGTGCCTTATTAATCAAAAAATATGCCAATTGTTCTGCTGCTAGTTTACATGCAGCCGGGTTTAGTGATTCAGATCTGGAAATGGCAGGATTTTCTCCGCAAGAGATTGCTTCCGCGCATCAAATGACACCAATGGTTGCCTCCGCTACTGCGAATATCCCGCAGAGTTGCGATGTGGCCTCTTTACGTGAGGCGCGAGCAAAAGGTGTTTCTGCAATGACCATTCGAGAAACGTTAGGATGTAGTGCGTCAGCATTGAAAGAAGCAGGATATTCAGCTGCTGAATTAAAAGCAGCGGGGTTTACCGCGTCTGAATTACGTAATGCTGGATTTTCTGCGGCAGCATTGAAAGAGGCAGGATTTTCTGCTCGAAATTTACGAGAGGCAGGATTTTCTGCAGCAGAATTAAAAGCAGCAGGATATTCAGCTGCGCAACTAAAAGAAGCAGGATTTTCTGCTAGTGAACTAAAAGCGGCAGGATTTTCTGCGGCAGAGTTAAAATCAGCAGGATTTTCTGCCAAAGCCTTAAAAGAGGCAGGGTTTTCTGCTAAAGAGCTAGAGGCAGCGGGTTTTTCGCCGGAGGCTTTAAAGAAAGCAGGGTTTAGTCAGGAGGCTATTCAAGATGCGGGATATAGCCCGGCTACATTGCAAGCGGCAGGAATTTCCCCGAAAAATATAGGTGCGTTGGCTCCGAATAACATGGAGTCGGCTGGTATGTCAAATGCGAGTAGATCGCGTACGCAAGGTCTACAGTCGGTGATGGCCAGACAAAAACGGCAAATGTTAGAGCAAAAATATCAACAAAACATACAACAGAGAGCCTCTGAAATGAGTTCAGCGGCAAGTCAATTGTTACAAGCCTGGAAAACCGTACCTGCACAAATGTATGTAGGAGGTAGTGGTGGTGGTTCTGGTTCTGGTTCTGGTTCAGGAGGAAAAGGCGGTACAAATGGCGGATCTCAAAACCACAATGCCTCTGGCTCATCCAATAAAAGCGGTTCTGGTGGCTCGAAAGAGCTTGTTGTGAAAACAGGCGATATATTGTTTGCGGTCATCGATACGGCTATTAATAGTGATGAGCCAGGGCCTGTATTAGGGACCATTGTTGCGGGTAAGTTGAAAAACTCTAAAATTATAGGGAGTTTTACTGTTGCACCAAACTCAGATAAGATGGCGATAACCTTCAACACCTTGAGTATTCCCGGCGTGAATCATGTGGTGAGTATGTCTGCATATGCGGTCGATCCAGATACTGCACGTACCGCCTTAGCGACTAGGGTGGATCATCATTATTTGTTACGGTATGGCTCATTGTTTGCTTCCTCGTTTATCGAAGGGTTCGGTAATGCTTTTCAGGCTGCTGATACTACGGTAACTATTGGCGGAACAGGAGGAGGCGATAATATTACAGTCCAACAAGGTATCAATCGTTCGGCACTAGAAAATGCGGTGATTGGCTTGTCAACAGTTGGGAAAAACTGGGGACAACTTGTGCAAGAGCAAGTGCATAGACCCAAAACCATAGAGTTGGCCTCTGGAACACCAGTAGGGTTGTTGTTTATTCAAGATTTAAGTGTCCCCGTGGGGATGGAGTAACCTCATTACAGAATAAAAGGACTGCGTATGGTAAACGAAACAGATGAATATGAATTAGGTGATATAGATGGCCTTGGCAGCAATACTCTCGATGAGCCATCGGCAGATGCATCAGTCCCTGCGCAGGCAACTGCAGGGTCCTTTGGCTCGGAGGACGTACGGCGTAAAGCTTTTTTGGTAGTGGGTCTAGTCGTTACGCTTATGGTCGGGTATAAATTGTATGGCTGGATTTTTCATAAAAAAACTTTACCTGCTTCTACTATAACGACTCCTGCACCTGTTGCCGTAATGCCGCTACCGCAGGTAGTGACGCCACCACCAGTATCAGCGATGCCGTCTAGTTCTGTAGAACCAGAACTGCAGCGAAAGCTGTCTGCGTTGTCACTGTCACAAGATAATGTGCGTGGAGATATTAGCGCGGTGAATGGTCAGCTTAGTAGTATGCAGACATCACTCAGCGAGCTTGGAGATAAAATATCTACGTTGAATCAACAGCTCGCACAACTTACGACGCAATTGCAACAACAAGCGAGCGAGTTACAACGGATGACGATGTTAAATCGGCCCAAACCTATGCCGAAAAAAAGAACGATGTTGCAGTATAAGCCAAGACCCTCTGTCACTTATTCGGTACAGGCGGTGATTCCAGGTCGTGCTTGGTTGATAGCTAATAATGGTAGAACAGTGACGGTTCGTGAGGGGATTACTTTACCGGGGTACGGGGTTATTAAATTGATTGATCCTAATCAAGGTCGCATTATAACCAGCTCGGGTAGAGTCATTACATTTAGTCAAGCGGACAGTTGAGGTATTTATGTCTGCAACTTGTGATATAATAAACCATGCAAATATGTTGGCAAATTTGGCCAACAACCTGGGATCTGTCCAGACTTTAATTAAAGTAGTGGCATATGTTATGGGGTTTGCTTTTGGAATAAAAGGGATTATGAGCTTGCGACATTTAAGTGAAAGTCGCGGGGGCGGTCAGCAATCGGGTAAAGAAGTGGTCGCTTATTTTATTGCCGCAGCGGCATTGGTCTCTTTACCAACGACAATATCTATTGTCTTACAAAGCTCTTTTGGCTCATCGAACATTCTGGCATATTCCCCAATAAATAGTAGTAATGCTGCCTTCAGTGCGTTGTTTGGCTCCGGAAGTACGGTAGGTCGATCATTAGTAATGATTATTCAAACGATTGGTTATGTTGCCTTTGTTCGAGGCTTTGTCTTATTAACTAAAAGCGGGAGTGGTCAAGGAGGGCAGCAATCAGGAGGTATAGGAAAAGGACTGACCCACATATTGGGGGGGATTTTAGCAATAAATATTGTAGGTACGCTGCAGATTATTAATAATACTTTATACGGTACTTAGTTGTAGAGAGTGTTATATCTGTGAAAGCATCTTGTACTCTTGAGTTGAAAATTTTTCTTTTAAATAGGCGAGGATGTTCTGTATACTGGATATGAATGGTTAGAATGTATTTTCCAGATGGGGTGAGGCTTTAAACGATGGTTAAAAATTTTTTAAGATTTCTTAGTGTTTTTTGTTTGTGTATGTTGCAAATTTCTGTTGCTTCAGCAGCCGGTGGCGCAGATATTTCGTCTATTTCGGCACAGATAAGTACAGAGCTGGGTTCTTTATTAGCGTTGATGTCGACAATTGCTTATGTCACAGGTTTTGCTTTTGCAGTGATTGGTATTTTGAAATTGAAGTCACATAAAGATAATCCGCAGCAGACACAGTTAAGTCAGCCATTAATGATGTTGGCGGTTGCGGCGGCTTTAGTATCGTTTCCCTATGTATTGGGTGCGATTGGTACTACTTTGTTTGGTTCTGGCGCAACATCGGTTACCCCGACACAGTTGCCTTCTGGATTATGAGAGTAGTTTGTAGAGAGCGGTACGGTTTATAATATAAACTTTTGAGTGTTTTTATTAAATAGAAAGGTGTTTTGATCGTAATAAATAAAAAAGGTTGCGTAGAAGAAAGTATAAATGCAAACTGTTAGATATATGTAGTTTGGGTGGACTTTTGGAAAGGGACGAGGTTCAGGATGATTAAAAATCGAAAGAAATGGATTGGGCTTGGCGTTATTTGTTTACTACAGAGTACCGTGGTTTGGGCTGCAGCAGGTGGTGGAGGGGCTTGTCTTGCGGGGATTGCAGGCACCGTTGAGACGGAGTTAAGCTCTTTAACCGCATTGATGTCAACGGTGGCGTATGTGACAGGTTTTGCGTTTGCGGTCATTGGTATTTTGAAGTTGAAAGCGCATAAAGATAACCCACAGCAAACACAATTAAGTCAGCCATTAATGATGTTGGCGGTCGCGGGCGCTTTAGTGTCATTCCCCTATGTGTTAGGCGCAATTGGTACGACCTTATTTAGTGCAGGGGCAACAACAGTTTCACCAACAGGAGTTCCTATAACATGAGAAAGAATACAGGGAAGTGGATTGGTTTTGGCGCTTTTTGTTTACTACAGAGTGCAGTGGTTTGGGCTGCAGCAGGTGGTGGAGGGGCTTGTCTTGCGGGGATTGCCGGCACCGTTGAGACGGAGTTAAGCTCTTTAACCGCATTGATGTCAACGGTGGCGTATGTGACAGGTTTTGCGTTTGCGGTCATTGGTATTTTGAAGTTGAAAGCGCATAAAGATAACCCACAGCAGACACAATTAAGTCAGCCATTAATGATGTTGGCAGTCGCGGGCGCTTTAGTATCGTTCCCCTATGTGTTAGGCGCGATTGGTACGACTTTATTTAGTGGAAGTGCGACAGCCGTCACACCGACGGGCGTTCCTTCTGGGGATATGTAATTATAGTATGACTCAATATGCTGAACAATTAGGCTTAAGCGCCACGTCAGGAGCGTGGCGTTTGTATTCGGCCAGAAAAATTGATGTGCGTTTTGAAAGCTACGCACAAAAAGTATTGCATAGAGATCGCTATAAATGTCAATTTTGTGGTTTTCAGGCGAGAATATTACAAGAAGTTGTTAATTTAGATGGGGATTTTGCGAATAATAAATTAACGAATTTGGTTACTTCGTGCGCTTTTTGTGCGCAATGTTTTTTCATCGAATCTGTCGGTGTTGGTGGATTTGGTGGTGGGACACTTGTTTATTTTCCAGAGTTTACGCAGCCCCACTTAAATGCCTTATGTCATGTTTTATTTTGCGCGATTGCGAATGATACCGGATATAAAACGACGGCACAGATGATTTATCGTGCCCTTAAAACGAGAGCTCAGTTAGTAGAAGATAAATACGGGGAAGGGACGAGCGATCCTGCTTTATTAGGGCAACTTATCATTGAAAGTGGCTCTGTGGATAAAGAGGCGCAGAAGCGTTTATTTGAAGGAGTCCGGTTGTTACCCTCACGAGGAAAATTTAGACGTCATATTGAGCGTTGGGCGGCGAATGCATTAGAAGAAAAATAGGGTGACAGATCACTCTGTAGCATGGAACGCAACAGGAGTTTCTTCCTGTTTAATATACCAAGGGAATCTATGGCAACATTCGCAGAATCTTTTTTTGAAGGCTTGGATACTTTTCTTGCTTGGATGAGCTCTTCCTTAAAGCAAACAACAGAAGCTTATTGTGAGTTAGAAACGGCAGATAGCCCTACCGTTTTGGTAAACCATGATGGGAGCCTACTCACTTGCTTGCAGGTCGAAGGGGTTACTGGCATTGTTGGTGGAGAAGAATTCAAATATTTAATTGATTCCTTAAGTAACGCGTTTCAAGCGGCAATGGCTCGACCTGGGCATGCCTTGCAAGTATATTTTAGTCATGACAAAAAAAATGTAGTCCCCTTAATTCAAAGTATTTATGAGCCTGCCTATAAAACGGCAGAGACCTTACACTTAGACTTACAGGATTTATTTGAAGAACGTGTTGATTATATTGCCCAATATTGCGCAGAGGAGCGTCTCTATTTTGTTTTAATAACGCGACCTTTTTGTTTGTCTAGTGATCAATTAAATGCGGCACATAAAGCAAAAACACAAACAATCAGAGAGAATAAAACACCTGTATTTGCGCATACTCAACGGGTGAACGCAGCCATTCCTGAAATTCGCGATATGCATGCTGCCTATGTGCGATCGATAGAGAACGATCTAGTTACTATCAAAATGAATTATAAAGTGCTCGAAGTGCATGAGTTTGTGCACGCGATTCGCATGACAATTGATCCAGAGGTCACGAATCCAGAATGGTCGGCGTCGTTACCCGGGGATCCGCTTGTGGCGCAGGAGTTAAATGGTGGATATGGCGATGTTTCTGATCTCCTGTGGCCTTCTCTAGGTAAACAAGTTATTCCACGAGATGCTAAAAATATTGATTTACGGACAGTGCAGGTCGGCGATATGCTGTACTCTTCTGTATATATTGATTTGTATCCTAAAGATATACACCCCTTTTCACAACTTTTTTTGCGAATTTTACCGTCGCATGTTCCTTGGAGAATTTCTTTTTTATTGGAAAGTGAGGGGGCAAGCACATTACGTTTAAAAGGAGCGCTGAGCTCAGTTTTGGCGTTTACTTCTGCACAAAACAGATTGATCAGTGACTCTGTTAATCTACTGAAATATATAGAATTAAATTCGGATGATCCCTTGATCCGCTTGCGTACCGTTGCCACTACGTGGGCGCCTGAGGGGGATGTCATGCTGTTACGGCGTCGTAGCTCTGAATTGACTAAAGCCATACAGGGCTGGGGAAGCATGACGGTCTCTGAATATTCAGGGGATCCTTTTGCTGGTTTTATGTCAGGGGTTCTTGCTGGCACCCTGCAAAGTGTGGCTCTTCCATCGGTGGCGCCTTTATCGGATATTATGATGATGTTGCCTATTACTAGGCCGGCTTCTCCTTGGGCGCATGGGGCCTTGTTATATCGAACGCCGGATGGAAAGCCTTGGCCTTATCAGCCAGGTTCCACTTTGCAAACCACTTGGATTGACTTGGTCTATGCGCGCCCTGGTTCAGGAAAGTCAGTGCTTTCGAATGCTATTAATCTCGCATTATGCTTGTCTGCCGGTATTACGCGTCTTCCTCGAATTGCCATTATTGATATTGGTCCATCCAGTAGTGGTCTTATTTCTCTCATAAAAGAAGCTTTACCAGCAAAAGATAGACATTTGGCGGCCTATCATCGATTACGAATGAGCCCCGAGTTTTCTATTAATCCATTTGATACACAACTAGGCTGTCGTGTGCCTACCGCCTTGGAAAGGGCTTTTTTGGTCAATTTTCTGACTTTATTGGGAACCCCAATTGGGGGTAGTAAACCCTATGATGCCATGCCTGATTTAGCCGGGATGGTCATTGATGAAATGTATAAACATTTGAGTGATGAAGGGAATCCTACGCCTTATGTGGTAGGGATGGAGCCTTTGATCGATGGTATATTGGAAGAAATTGGCTTTGTTCAGGATGCAAAAACCACTTGGTGGGAAGTGGTGGATTCTTTATTTGCGGCTGGATTTATTCATGAGGCTATTTTAGCACAACGATATGCGATGCCATTATTAGCAGATGCTACTTCTATTTGTCGAACGCCCGCCATTGAAGATTTATATGAAAAAATTATCGCGCCTACGGGTGAAAGTTTATTGAGTGCTTTTTCTCGGATGGTTTCGGCCGCCGTAAGAGAATACCCCATTTTGTCTCGGGTGACCTGCTTTGATATCGGAGATGCTCGGGTTGTTTCGCTCGATTTAGATGAAGTCGCCAAAACGGGTGGAGATGCTGCCGATAGACAAACAGCCGTAATGTACATGTTGGCGCGTTATGTCATGGCAAAACATTATTATTTAACCGAAGAAAGCTTAAATAATGTGCCAGACATTTATCGTGATTACCATATGAAGCGGGTTTTAGAAATCAGAGAAGACCCTAAACGGATTATATATGATGAATTTCATCGAACCTCTAAATCTCAGGCAGTGCGAGATCAAGTAGTGGTTGATATGCGAGAAGGTAGAAAGTGGAAAGTACAAATTGCTTTATTGTCACAGTCTGTAGATGATTTTGATTC
>JAUYSE010000027.1 GCA_030696465.1 Legionellaceae bacterium | reverse complement strand
AACCGCATTTTTAGAAAGCAGCATTTGATCCCTATGAAGTTTTTTATTACCTCGTTAATTCAATCAGGTTTACAGGCTTTACAGCAAGAGGGGCTTCAGGTACCTGAAGACTCCTCTATCATGATTGAACGTCCACGTGATAGGAGTCATGGTGATTTTTCTAGTAATATCGCTATGTTATTGGCGAAAAAAATGGGAATGTCACCGCGTGCTTTAGCGGAAAAATTACTGTTACTTATCCCAGAACATGTTGATCTGCTAAAAGTAGAGATTGCGGGCCCAGGGTTTCTAAATTTTTATGTGAATGAAAGCTATTTGGCGAAGGCATTATCGACGATGATGACATCGCCTACTTTGGGAGCTAGTCCCGTTTCTGAACCACAATGCGTGGTGGTGGATTATTCTTCCCCTAACTTAGCCAAAGAAATGCATGTTGGGCACCTACGTTCTACTGTGATTGGTGATGCTCTTGTGCGAATCTTGACGTTTCAAGGACAGCGCGTCATTCGTCAGAATCACGTAGGTGATTGGGGTACGCAGTTTGGAATGTTGTTGGCGCATTTACAAGATCAGGCTTCAACAGAAAGCGTATCGACGCAATTAAAAGATTTAGAAGATTTTTATCGGGCGGCTAAAAAACGTTTTGATATGGAACCAGATTTTGCAGAAAAATCACGAATGATGGTGGTAAAACTGCAGTCTGGCGATCCGCAGTGCCAAACGCTGTGGAAAACATTTATTGATATTTCAATTACGCATTGCCAAGCGGTGTATCAACGTTTAGGTACCTTATTAGAGCTGCAAGATTTGCAGCCAGAAAGCGCTTATAATGCTGATTTACCTGTTGTTGTGACCGCATTAGCAGAGCAACAGCTCTTGCGAGAAGATCAGGGCGCTCAGTGCGTATTTTTACCGGAATTTAAAGATAAAAATAACGAGCCTTTGCCGGTGATTATACAGAAAAGTGATGGTGGTTATTTATATGCGAGCACTGATCTAGCGGCACTACGATATCGACAAGCAACCTTACATGCTGACAGAATTCTCTATGTGGTAGATGCACGCCAAGCCTTGCATTTTCGTCAAATATTTACATTGGCGAGGTTAGCAAAATTTGTATCTCCGCAGATGCAATTAGAGCACGTCGATTTTGGAATGGTACTCGATAAAGCAGGCAGGCCCTTTAAGAGTCGAGAGGGTGGCGTCACGAAATTAACGGAATTATTGGACGAAGCAGAGCGTCGCGCAGAAGCGCTAGTGCATAAGAAGAATCCGGAAGGTGATCGCGCATTTCAAAAAAATATTGCTCAAACTATTGCGATTGCTTCTATCAAATATGCAGATTTATCGAAAAACAGATCGAGCGACTACATGTTTGACTGGGACACCATGTTAAGTTTTGAAGGCAATACCGCGCCTTATTTATTATATGCGTATACTCGTATGCAAAGTGTGTTAGAAAAAGCTAAAGGAGTTGAGGGGGTAACAGATACCTCATTGCAGTTCTCGACAGAAGCAGATATCAATTTAGTGAAACAATTATTATGTTTTGGTGAAACCATAGATGCGGCTGCGCATAAAAGTATGCCTCATCTTTTATGTCTTTATTTATATGAATTAGCGAGTTTGTTTTCTTCTTTTTATGAATCTTCCCCTATTTTGGCTGCGGAAAATCCTATTGTTCGTGCGACGCGTTTGCGTTTAGTCCAGTGGACCTCCGAAGTCTTAAAAAAGGGCTTAGAACTGCTAGGTATTAATACTTTAGATCGTATGTAATTATTCACTCCGGAGCAGAGAATAGCCAGATTTGGTGCATTTTGACGTGCACTCAAATCCGACTGTTCTCCAAGATATAGAGAGCGGAGAGGGTAGTTACCATTATATATAACGTTGTATAGGAAAATTAATCATGAGAAATAATGCATTCATTCGTTATGTGTCTATAGCTTGTATATGGATACTATCAGGGTTTGGATTGGTACACGCAGAGTCGTCAATAGAGGTTATTTTGCATGATATTAATGCTTATCGGGCACAACATCATGTTGCGCCGTTGACATTAAATCCGAGCATGAACCAAATTGCACAAAAGCATACCGTCGCAATGGCACAGCATCATGTTGGTGTGGGACATACTGGCTTTTTTCAAAGAGTCAAAGAACTGTATCACCTCATTCCGCATTCGGCGGGTGCAGCAGAAAATGTTGCAGGTGGACATTGGGATGCACATCAAGTGGTTCAAGGTTGGATACATAGTTCAGGGCATCGACGTAATTTGCTCGGTCATTATCAGTTAACTGGAATTGGTTTGGCTCAAGATGCGCGTGGAGTAAGGTATTATACGCAGATTTTTTTGAAGACGGCCTAAGCATCATTTAGATGCAAGGAATTCCCGCCTTATAATGTTAGTGGTATCAAGGCTTCCCGGATAAGGGGCTTTCGTAAACACGCATAAAGTCATCCTGACGCTCTCACCGCGCGTCCTTGCGCGGTGAAGGTTTACGAAAGCCCTTTATCTGAGAAGCCTTGTTCGCAAAGTTCTGGGGTTGGGCGGGAATAGCTGTTTAGATGCAAGGAATTCCCGTCTTATAATGTTAGTGGTCCCGACAGCAGAGGATTGTGAACCCTTTTTGGTTCAGGTGGGGATGGTACGTGTTAGATCAGGCTTCCCACGACTTAGGTGGGCTTGCACAACACCAACTACAGAATGTTCCCCTCGGTGTTTAAAGTTGGTTCCAAAAATCGATACTGCCGGGGAGAATCAGTATACCATAAGCGCCTTAAATTAAAACAAGATTTCCATTATCAATTTTGCCTTATTACTAGCCCTTTAGTTTTTTTACGACATAGGTGCATTTATTTGCATCAAGTGTTTATTGATTTATAATATAAGCCATTTTATTGCGAGAACGCTTATGCCTATTTTATCTCCTGAGACCATAAAAAAAAATATTGTTGATCTGTGTACCCCTTATTTTTCTACAGATGAGACCGAATCCATGAGGGAGTATTTTTTTTCGCATATTGAGACAATATATAGAGAGGAAGCATTATTTCCCTCTTATTTTTTATGTGCAAAAATGCTGGATATTCTTCATGCTCGATGCATACAAGCAGAGTTATTACAAAAACAGGAATTACTAAAAATAAAGGTATACGATTTTGTGGCGCAATACATTCAGACTCCAGAAATTTTAGATCAAGTGGTGGATGAGGCCCTAAAAGGATTTTCCAAACAAATCAGCCTCGATATTGATAGAGTAGGGCTGTACTCGTTAATGCCATGGGCGGGGGAAGTGGTTTTAAATGTACTAGATGCTATCGCTCACAAAAATGAAAAAATAAAAATCCTCTCTGAAACATTAGAGGTAGAAGAAGCTCAGCTTTATTCTATTTTTAATCAACATTATGTACTCGCAACAGAAAAAATTGCCTCGCTTATTCAGCTTATCAGAGAAGATTTTCAGTTATTGAGTCCCGATGAGACCATTGATGCGAATGAGGCATTGCGTTGGATCAAGGAGGGCTGGGATGTTTTTGATACATGGTATGCAGGGTTACGAGAAGTTATGTTAAAGAAGTTGTCTCTATTAGATATTCCTCTATATGCAGAGATGGAAGTTGTTTCTCCTCAAGTTTTTTCTAAGGATAGATATGGACTCATACAGCATCATTTGCAGCAAAAACGAGACGCATTAAAACTAATGCAGCTCAATGAAGTATTTTTGAATCAAGCGATCCGTGATATATGGCCAAAAGATTTTAAATTGGGTGCAATAGAAGTATATATAGATAATGACCGCTTGGATGCTTTAGTTCCTATCGAGTTGATTAAGCGGTTAAAAAAAGATACAAAAAAAGTAATTCAGATGGCGAATGTAACTGAAGAAGAGATAACGCTAGAGTCTCGAGATTTAGCGCCGTTTACGCTCGATTTTCTGGGAGAAGTCGAGTTGACAAACCAGGAATGCGTAGAGTATTCACAATGGTTACGAGTATTATTGCAACACCCGATTATCCATACTATTACGAAGGATATGCTCTATCTCGCTAAGTGTGCGAAAGATGAAAAAGAGGCTTTTAAGGAGCAAGATGCCATAATAAACTTAGATTATTGGGTTTATTTATTAGGCGGCCCCACTCTTTTTTTAGGAGTGATTGCGATGATTGAAAAAAATATCCCTGGCACGGTAAGAATACGACAGGCCGATAAAGCAGATTTAGAGTTATTACGCCAAATAGAAACGTGGTTGCCGCAAGCCGTGCAATGTTTGCGCAATGCGATGAATATACTGACTGTCAGCCAGATGACCATCCGTTTACAGCAAATGTTATGGGTGATCAATCAAGCAAATCTTATGCCTTTATTCTCAGGAGCTCCAATCACTTGGGATGATGGGCAAGAGTGTTACCAAGATATGTTGTATTGTGGGAGTATGTTGAGCAACATACCTACGTGTTTGCTATCAATATTGAGTGGTCGTATTCCAATAGAGAGTATAGATTTAACGCCTCATTTGGCGGTGATTTACGCGATGACCACCTGTTTTTCTGCTCGTCAGGAGCGAGTTTTAGAATATGCTGCTGCGTATAGGCAACATCAAGAAAAATTACAAGCAGTTCAACGTCAAGAGGCAGAGCAAGAGGAGTATGAATCACTTGTATTGCTTAATAAGGAGGAGGTCAATACTGCGCAGGTAAATACTGTACGGCGATGCATGCAAGCCAATAATCATCGTTTATTTGATCTATTTCTTCCAAAGTTGACATTTGGGACATTACAAGCCATTCAACAGACCCCTGAATATGAAAAGAGTGACCTAAAAAGGCAAGTAGACCTGCGTCTCGCTTCATTTCAGATAGTTCGCCAACAAAAACCTGCTTTTTTGTTGGCGACAAGAGGTTTGTTTGGGGCTCCATTGTTGTGTCCGTTGCCTATAGGGGAAGGGGTGGAGGCGCTCCAAGTAGACGTAAGCAGATGGCCTCTCTCTGGCTCTCCACTCGGCTCTTCACCCTATTCCGTGATGTCGTAAAAACGCGGTCAAGGTGGCACTTCTTTTTCGGAAAGCAAAAAAGGCTTTTTGTGCCGGAACAGCGCCACCTACCTCTAGAATATTATGCAATAGTGATAGGCCAGTTTCAGTGTTGAATAGGCCATCGATTTCAAATTTATCGAAAACATCACTGGCTAATACCTCTGCCCATAAATAACTATAATATCCTGCCGCATAACCGCCCGCAAAAATGTGAGAGAAGCTATGTGCAAAACGATTATAACTAGGAATAGGGGATAACGCAGTTTGGGTTTGCAGTTTTTTTAAGTGTTGATAGATATATTCTGGGTGGGCATCATTGTAATTTTCATGTAGTTGAAAATCAAATAAAGCAAGTTCTAGCTGCCTTAATAAGTACATAGCACTTTGATGTTGCTTGGTTTTTTTAAGTTTTTGTAATACATCACTTGGCAGAGGCTCGCCTGTTTGTAAATGTTCGGTGCATAGTCGAAGCGATGCCTCTTCCCAGCCCCAATACTCCAATAGTTGGCTTGGGAGTTCTACCGCATCCCAAGCAACGCCATGAATACCAGAAACACTGACGAAATCGACTTGTGTGAGAACATGGTGCAAGCAGTGTCCGAATTCATGAAATAGGGTTAGCACTTCATCATGTAAGCAGGTGGCGGTTTCTCCAGGAGATGGAGCAGTAAAATTACAGGTGAGCGTTGCGATGGGGTATTGAATCGTTTGGTCCGGTAATTTGCGACGACTTTGCAAACTATCCATCCATGCACCACTACGTTTATGGGGACGTGCAAAGAGATCAAGATAGATATACCCACGTAGTTGATTATTTTGATCGTAAGCGGCGAGACACTGCACATCAGGATGCCAAGTACTGGTGCTGACGGGTTCAAAGCGGATACCGAAGAGTGTTTTAATGATTTGGTAAAAACCTTGTAGTACCTTCGGTAAGGGGAAATAAGGGCGTAGCGCTTCTTGAGATATCTGGTAGGTTGCTTGGCGTTTCTTTTCAGACCAGTAGGCAATATCCCAGGCGTGTAATTTTTGTTGAGCGAAAGCCTCCAGGGCTTGATACTCTTTTTGTGCTTGTGTATGAGAAAGTTTTAAGAGGGATTGTAAAAAATCCAGTACTTCTTGGCTGGAGTTCGCCATTCTAGGGGCTAAGGCATAATCGGCAAAATTTTTCCAGCCGAGTAAGTGCGCTTTTTGTTGGCGAAGGCTGAGAATTTTTTGCATCGCGGCGGTATTGTCGAACAGGCTAGCTTGGGGGCCTTGGTCGGAGGCTCGTGTGACATAGGCATGATAAAAATGTTCTCGAATATGCGAATCTTCTGCATAAGTCATAATGGCGAGATAGCAGGGATATTCGAGGGTAAAGAGGTATCCTGTGTCGGTACGGGCTTGCGCTGCAGCTAAGGCTTGTACAGGAAGACCGGCAATAGGTTCTGCACTATGGTATTTGAATGCGAGCTCGGCGTCCATCACATGGTTTTCAAATTGCGTTTCAAAGGTACTTAATTGCATATCCAGTGTCCGCACCGTCCGTTGGTCTTCCTCTGGGAGATGTACCCCCGCTTGTCGAAAAGACAGCAGCCCATCATGCAAGATTTTTTGTTCTGTGTCCGATAAGGTTTGCGGATCCACTGTTGCCCAGATTTGGTAAATGCCTTGATGTTGTGCAAGCTCTGTGTGGAATTCAGTGAGAAGCTGCGTACCCGCTTCATAGTGTTTACGAAGCTCAGCGTTATTGGCAACGGCATGTAGATGCGCCAATGGTGAAAATAAACGTTCGAGGCGATCGTCACTATCTTCTAGAAAGTGTAGTAGCTCAATCCAGCTGGGTTGTGTTTCCAAGTAAGGAGCTATTTCAGCTTTATATTGAGAGATGTATTGCTGAATATTAGAAACAATAGCAGCTGTGTCGATAGTATCAAAATCGGGAAGTATGGGGAGCATAAGGGGGTTCCTAGTTACGAAAAAAATTCGATCAAAGAGGCTTCTTGTCCTAGAGTATCGTGATATCCGAGATCGATGAGTTCACAGGCAAAACCTTTTTCAAAAAGTAGAAAGCTGAGTAAATCCCCAGAATGATTTTTTGCGCCTAAGCGGTTTAGCATAAATCGTAATAGCGTAGGCATATCTTGATAATGATCATAGGCAATACTGCCTACATTTTTACTGGGGCGAAGGTGTAAAGTTTGTACCGGCCGCCAAGGAGATTGTCGTTTTTTCCACAAAGAGAGTAGTCGCGAAATATCATTCATACGATTGACCATTTCAATGTCTCTATCTAGCGTATCTAAGAAGAGATTGTTGAGTAGTCCGCCCAAAATATTGGTGATGCCAATGGTTTGTGGGTGCTGTGACATAGGATGAAATAAAGGGGGAGGGCGCGTACCTAAAATAAGAATCCGTTGACTTTCAAACCGAATTGGCCCACGCAAAGGAGAAATAAGGCCCATACTGCCATCACCAAGGTGCATATTTTCAATTTTTACGGTAGGAAAAAAAATGGGCAGTGCGGTTGATCCTAAAAGATGCTCCATTTGGATAGAGGTGCGTTGACTCATGTGTCTGGGGTAGAACCAGTCTTCAAAGGAGGGGGAGCCATGCTCGTAGAAAGAAATAGTTTGTTGTGTTTCGTAGCAATAAGTGATGATTTCTAAGGTTTCTAAGGTGCCTTTGTCGATTTGTCCTTGTATTTTTTCAAAATCTACATGTTTATTGATAAAAGTTTGGAAAGGAGATGTGTCTAATAAATAACCATTTCTTTTTCGGCGAATAAATAGACGAGAGGCATTAAAAAATATGGTTTTGGAAAGCTCATAGTTACTGGCATAAAAAATATCTTGGCATTGGATATTTTGCCATAAGGTTTCGAGTTTATTGATAGCTTCAGGGAAGTCATCCGCATTTTCTGTAAGAATGGCAGCATTAATACTGCCGACACTCACACCACTTACAATGTCGAATGGAATTTTTTTGGTTTGTAAAATATGGTCAATGGCTTTGAGTACCCCGACCTGATAGGCGCCGCGGGCTCCTCCGCCTGCTAAATATAAGGCTTTTTTAGCCATATAAGAATGAGTCCAAAAAGTGGTGGTCAGACCTGGAACCGAACCAGGGACACAAGGATTGTTGTCAATTGTACAACTAAATTAGGATTATTTATACTGAATATACAAGTGGACCCCATGACTTACATGGCAAACGTATCTTATGGGTAAAATTAGCACGATCTATCCGAGCCGCGACCGTGAGGATAGGATGAGTTCCCCCTACCGGACAACTGTCTACTTTGCACAGACTTAAAATTAGTACTACACTGAAATGATGCATAACAATAATTCTCTCCAAATTGAACAAGGATTTCTATGAAAACGATAGCTGTTGTTGGGCTCGGTTACGTGGGATTAGGATTGGCGACCGCCTTGAGTCAAAAGCATAAAGTTATCGGTTATGATATCAATGAAACAAGAATTAAAGAGTTACGCAAACATATTGATTCAAACCACTTGGTTGAAGACAACACATTATTGAGTAAAAATATTACTTATACGCATCACCTTGACGATATCAAAGCAGCGAATTTTTACATTGTCTCCGTCGCAACGCCCGCTTATTTTTATGAAACACCCAACTTAGAACCATTAATCTCTGCTACAAAAGATGTCGCTCGTG
>JAUYSE010000225.1 GCA_030696465.1 Legionellaceae bacterium | reverse complement strand
ACGGTCGCGGCTCGGATAGACCGTGCGTATTGTTAGTGCTACAATGAGATTTTTCATATGAACGTCAGGATGATAAGTGGATGAATTGCTCGAAAGCCATCCCTCTATAGAAGAGGCTCGTATTGATAAAAAGCGCAGAGCGTTTTTACAAACAGCGTCTTGTGTCATCGGAGGAGTAGGGGCAATGTGTGCGCTGGTTCCTTTGGGCTCTTCTTTATTACCCAGCAAAAGAACAGAGGCGTTGGCGGCCCCCATAGAAGTGGATATTAGTACGCTTGCGTCAGGACAGCAAATGACGGTTTCTTGGCGTGGCAAGCCTGTGTGGATTATTCGTCGTACGCCCGCAATGCTAGAGCAGTTACGTCATCATCCTACAACATTGCGCGACCCAGACTCAGTCGCCTCTGAGCAGCCAGAATCTGCAAAAAATGAGTATCGTTCTATTCATCCAGAATATTTAGTACTGATTGGTATTTGCACGCATTTAGGGTGTTCGCCAAAGTATGTTCCAACCTTGCATGAATTAGGCCCAGACTGGGATGGGGGGTTTTATTGTCCTTGTCATGGTTCTACTTTTGATTTAGCGGGCCGCGTCTATCAAGGTGTTCCTGCTCCGATTAATTTAGAAGTACCCCCTTATTATTTTAAAACGCCCACCAAGATAGTGATAGGAGAAAACACGCCATCATGAATGCGTTTTTAGCGTGGATAGACACACGCCTGCCGGTCCGTAAAGCATGGCAATCTCATGCCAGCCAATATTATGTTCCAAAGAATTTGAATATTTGGTATATCTTTGGGGTGCTGAGTTTATTGGTTCTTTTTAATCAAGTACTTACCGGAATTTGGCTCACCATGTTTTATGTGCCAACGGCGCAGGAAGCATTTAATTCTATCGAATATATCATGCGAGATGTGTCCTATGGGTGGTTGTTACGTTATATGCATACGACTGGTGCGTCCGCTTTTTTTATTGTGATGTATCTGCATATGTTTCGTGGGCTTTTGTACGGCTCTTATCAACAGCCAAGAGAGTTGGTGTGGTTAATAGGGATGGGACTGTTCCTTCTTTTGATGCTGGAAGCGTTTTGTGGATATTTGTTGCCTTGGGGGCAAATGTCTTTTTGGGCGGCGCAGGTCATTACTTCTTTGCTGAGTGTGGTTCCTGTTGTGGGGACAAAGCTCGTGATTTGGTTGCGCGGTGATTACAGTGTTTCTACCGTAACTTTACAGAGATTTTTTGCGCTCCATGTGGCAGCACTGCCTTTATTAGTGTGTTTTGGGGTATATTTGCATGTTATTGCGTTACATCAAGTGGGCTCAAATAATCCCGAAGGGATAGATATAAAAAACGATTGTGATGCAGAAGGACATCCTTTAGATGCTATTCCGTTGCATCCTTATTTTACGGTGAAGGATTTGCTGGGAATCATTGTTTTTTTAATGATATTTTTCAGTATTGTCTGTTTTTTTCCAGAGATGGGGGGATACTTTCTAGAGCGCACGAATTTTATACCAGCAGATCCGATGGTGACGCCTAACCATATTGCACCAGTTTGGTATTTTACGCCTTTTTATGCGATGTTAAGAGCGATCCCAGATAAATTATGGGGCGTTTCCGCGATGTTGTCTTCTCTTATTTTATTCTTTTGTATCCCCTGGTTAGATAGAAGTCCCGTACGCTCTATGCGTTATAAAGGGAGGTATTCGCGTATTGCATTAGGCTGTTTTGTGGTCAGCGTGATACTTTTAGGCTATCTAGGGACATTGCCCGTGACGTATACCTATCAATGTTTAGCCAGAGTGGGGACCGGCGTTTATTTTGCGTATTTTATATTAATGCCTTGGTATACCCGATTAGAGTCCTGTGGCGTCCCTCCGAAAAGGATATTAAGATGAGCGCATGGAATATTCTTCATCGGATGCTGCTTGTGATGACAATCTCCTTATTGAGTGAACCAATCGCAGCGACGGTTTGTCCTGATCAAAGCGCTCTACAAGCGGGGGCCACCTTGTATGCAAATTATTGTGTAGGATGTCATTCTTTACAGTATTTATCGAAAGATTGTGTGGGTGTTACATTCGACGCTTTGACTAAGCCGGGTATGCCTGCGGCACAGGCCAAACAATTGTTTGGCCTAGTACCACCAGATCTTTCTTTGGTTGCACGGGCGCGTGGCACAAAGTGGTTGCGGGCTTTCTTATTGGGGTTTTATCCGGATTCCACTCGTCTTTTTGGGTCGAATAATCATGTGTTCCCGCAAGTGGCTATGCCGGATGTACTCGCGCCATTACAAAAAAATATGAGTGCTGCGCGATTTGATAAAACGATTACGGATCTCATTTACTTTTTAGACTATGTCGCCGAGCCTGTACAACAAGAACGCAAGACGTTTGGTTGGTATATTCTTTTATTTTTGGGATTTTGGTTAATATTTGCGTATTTGTTGAAGAAGTCCTACTGGAGGTCGGTTAAAAAATAACCAAATAGATATTTTTAGACCAAAATTTCCTAATTTTAAAGAAATAGTGTATAATGCGCTTTTGTATTATTTGGAGTTTTTTATATGGCTATTGTTGCAAAACGTACCATGATGTCTTTATATTCCCATAATGATGATGTTCAAAGTCATCAAGTACGCATCGTACTCGCTGAGAAAGGCGTGAATGTTGAGATTATTCCCTCCGATCCTTCAGAATTATCCGCTGATTTGGCCGCGTTAAACCCATATCAATCACTTCCAACGTTAATTGATAGAGATCTCGTATTATATGATGCACGTATCATTATGGAATATTTAGATGAGCGTTTTCCACATCCTCCTTTATTACCTGTTTATCCAGTAGCACGAGCAGAATCACGTAAAATGATACATAGAATAGATCAAGACTGGTATTCTTTAATGCGTAAAATTTTAAGTGGAGATGACGCAGAAACCGCGCGCACCTATCTTCATGAAAGCTTAACAAGTTTAGAGCCCATATTTTTGGATAAGCCTTATTTTTTGAGTGATGATTATTCTTTATTAGATTGTTGTTTAAGTCCATTATTATGGCGTTTACCTTCTCTAGGGGTTCACATTTCTGATCAATATCCTGGTCTGTTAGCATACATGCAACGAGTTTTTGCACGTGATTCTTTTCAAGTGAGCTTATCTGAAGTAGAACGACCATTGAGAGAGGCGTCATGATCAGTAAGAAACCCTATTTGCTTCGCGCCTACTATGATTGGATTGTCGAAAACGGCTGGACGCCTTATATTCTTGTCCATGCGGATGAAGAAGGAGTAGACGTTCCTAAAGAATATGTGAATCAAGGGCGTATTATTCTGAATGTTTCTCCTCAG
>JAUYSE010000216.1 GCA_030696465.1 Legionellaceae bacterium | reverse complement strand
TCTCTTATTGTTGATTCTGCATATCAAAAGAAAGGTATTGGGGGAATGCTAATCGATGCTACCAAGCAAAAAGCGATTGAGATGCATTTTGAAAAACTTTACCTTTTTGCTTTTGATCCAACGCTTCCTGTTTACTATGCGCGATTCGGATTTAATAAAATAGGTATGGATGAATTTAAAGGCCATCCTGTAACCGTAATGGAAACAACGTTGTGACTCATCATCAGTGCGTGAGTCTCTCAATGGAGCATAAAAAAGCAATCAAATGGGCGGAAACTTATCTCCAAGATATTGGCGCTCAACTACAAGGATCATTTGCACCAGTAAGAGTCATGCCATGGTCTGGCGTTTATTGTATTGCCACGTCGATTGGATCTGTTTATTTAAAGCAAACAGCACGACCGTTTGCAATTGAAGTGATGTTGTTCCCCTATCTCATCAACTTATTTCCAGAAATATTACCTAAAATGGTAGGAAAAAATCAGGATTTGCGTTGTTTCCTGATGCGTGATGCTGGCTCTCCTTTGCGCGATTGTTTATGCGTTAATTATCAAGTTGAGCTTGCAAACAAAGGGTTAGCCGCCTATGTCGGAATTCAACAAGGCGTTACAAATCATGTTGATGCGTTGTTAGAGCTAGGGGTTCCTGATTGGCGTTTAGCAGTTCTGCCTTCACTTTATTTAAAACTTTTAGACGAAGAGGCCTTTTTAATATCAGATGGATTAACACGATTAGAAATCGATAGGCTAAAAAAATTGCATACTCGAGTTAGTGAGCTATGTTATCAACTGAATCAATACGATATTCCAGAAACCATAGAGCATGGTGATTTCCATGATAATAACATGCTGCTTAATGATGGTAGTCAGCTCATTATTAATGACTGGGGTGATACGATCATAACCCATCCTTTTTTCTCAATGACTTCGTTTTTGGATAGTGCATTCCGTCATCACAAAATTGACGACACCAGTAGCACAGGTCGTAATTTACTGGATAGTTACTTAAATCATTGGGTTAAGTATGAACCTAAAGCTCGATTAATCGAAGCATTTGAACTCGTGAAGCGTCTGAACAATATTAAATTTGTCATCAGTTTTTATCGCATAACTCAGTGTCCAGGGATGGATGGCTTGGGTGAGTATAAAAGAACTATTGCTAAGGCGTTAATTGAATTTGCAGAAGCAGAAAAGAAAGGATGATTGAAACTCAATCAACAATGGGATGTGAAAATTGAAAATAGAATATACGGTTGCTCCTCATAATGAAGATATCAATTTTTTAACACAAAAAATCAATAAAGAGGTTGCTGACAAAGGAACAGCCTATCCTTTTGCTTTTTTCATTCGAGACAGTGAAGGTGGGATCATTGCTGGTTGTAATGGTTCCGTGATATTTGGAGTAATTTATACTGACCAACTTTGGGTAAGCCCTGATTATCGTAAACAAGGATTAGGCCAACAACTCATGAAGCAAGTGCATAATTATGGTCGTGAAATTGGTTGTAGAATGGCAACCTGTGCCACGATGAGCTTTCAAGGAGCCCAGACATTTTATGAGGCTCTTGGGTATCAAGTTGATTTTGAGCGCTCGGGTTACGTTGATGATTCAACATGTATATTTTTAAGAAAAATATTATGACCTTCAAACAAGAGTGGGAAAAAACAGAACAACAAATATTGTTGTCAGATAAAGTAGTTGAGGCGATGCTAAAGTTAGCTTTTCCAAATAAGAAGCTTGCTTCATATTCGATAATTTCAGGCGGTTGTGCCAACTTAAATGTCAAAATTATTTTGGAAGATGAAAATTTATCTTTTATCTTACGTGTGTATCTTCGCGATAAAGGTGCTGCATATCGTGAACAAGCGTTGGGTGTGCTTTTAAAGTCAACGGTTCCTATACCTCAAGTCTATTTTATTGGTGATTACAAATCATATCGTTTCGCACTTACGGAATATCTTCCTGGCATTACATTAAGAGAGCTGTTGCTAAGCAAAATACCGCATGATATAGGCACTATTATGTTTAAGGCGGGACAAGTGCTTGCAAAAATACAAGCCCATCATTTTCCCTGTCCGGGATTTTTTGATGACCATCTTATGGTTGCAGAAAGATCTTCGGAAAATAATTACATTGAGTTCGTTGATAACAGTTTAATTCATCCTACCGTTATGGAATGTTTAGGCAGTGAAGTTATCGCCACAATAAAACATCACTTTAACGGATTGAAAATATTCCTTCCCAATGAGAGCGAAAGTCACTTGGTTCACGCAGACTTTGATCCAGCCAATATTTTGGTTGATAAGATTGATGATGAATGGACAATCACGGGGGTGTTAGATTGGGAGTTCGCTTTTTCAGGGTCGCTACTCTGGGATGTTGCGAATATGCTGCGTTATTCGCATCAACTGCCTACGATGTTTGAAACCTCATTTATTCAGGGGTTATCAACGGAGCTTACTCTTCCAGAAGATTGGAAAACTACCATTTATCTGCTCAATGTGATGTCATTATTGGATTGTCTCACCAGATGCACAAAAGAATTGCGACCAAAACAGTGTGCAGATATCATTTTCCTTATTACATATTTCAATAAACAGCTATCGAGTGGGCCATCGCATTAATGGTAAGTTATCATTTCTTTTTGGAGTGTGCTTGATAAAAAATTCACGAAACAAATCTTGTGATACAAGAATAAATTTTTGGTTATTTTGTATGATCGCGTTGCGCGCGATTGTACAATGAATGGTAATATACTGAATTTATTTTGAAATTTTGTAGGCCTACGGCAGCGTCACTGCGAAAAATCGGCAGTGACGCAGATTATATAAGTGTAATTATCGTACAATCATATATTGTCTCAAGCGGTGTTAATGAGCTCCTTGCCTTTAGTGGTTAGCTGATATTGTTGTAAACGACTTTTGGGATTGTCAGGAAAAGTCATCTCAATAAGGTGGTTACTCAACAAGTATTTGAGTTGCTTATAGAATCCGCTGGATACGCTTTGGTGCCCTAAGTTTTTGGCAATTTGTGATTTACTCAATGGATGATCTTTTAATACCATTAAAATTCTTATCGCCAATCCTGACTCATGCCCTAATTCAGGTCGTAAGAATGGTCGCGGTAGGAACTGGAGGTAACTCCTGTTCCTACCGCGACCATTAAATCAGCTCCTAGCTCCCAATAAACTTTAATTAGCTCACTGTTGGTAGCTTTGATCCAGGTGTAGCGATTCATTCGTTGTTTTAAGCTCTTTCTTCATGAACATTTCCTTTGCTTGCGGGTTGGATTGTTACAACATCGGTGGGGGCGGTAGCTCCCATGCATTTCAAAATATAATCAGTGATTTGTCAGATTAGGTTTGAACTAATACACTTTATGATGAATGCAGGGAAAAAGTGTTAGGGATTTAAACTTTGACGCTCTTGCCCTGGGCATTGGGATAATCGAGGAATTATTTTATTCATTTATTTTCTAGCTTCGATATAAGTGTAAAAACTTAAGTGACTGTTATTAAAAGGAAATCTTTTTATTTTAATGTCGCTAAAATAGTGGTTTATAAGCAACAATATCTCATCTGCATTATTTAAATGCTCATGTTTCATGATACTGGCGTAAGATAAACCAGTTCTTAGTTTATAAGATATTGCCGTAGTTAAACGCCACGAAATCCCCCACAAAAAACCACCTTCAGAGGGGATAGCCGCTTGAAACACACCACCATCCTTCAGTCGTAGATATATTGCCTCAAGTTCACTGGGTAAATCGGTCATATGCTCTAAAACCGCTATTGAAATTACTCTGGAATATTTCTTATCAATAGGGATACTAGCTATTGAGCTATAAACATCCCTTATTTTTGATAACTCATTTGTCTTATCAGAATACAACAACTCATAAGGCTCAACGATGTCATACGCTTGACGCAAGTCTTCAAATTGTAAGTGATTGAGCGTTCCTGCCCCGACCTCTAAAGAAGAGCCTATTCCGCTATATTTAGCTACATGAACATGCATCCACTCTTCCAACTTACGGACTATTTTTCCAATAAAACCATTACTACCTTCTCGATTCATTTTATACTCCACATCAAAAATCTTTTCATGTGCGGGGCTAAGTGGGTAGCGTTCTCGTGGATATGAAGAAATTAACTTTGTAAGATTATCTATGTAAAATTCTTTTTGTGAGGTCTCTGTATTAAATAACACAACTGTCATCCTTTTTTCTGAGATATTACATTTACAGATACATCCTGTCAATTAAGGTATAATGCGGGAAAATAGGTTCCAGATGACATCCGATTCCATAATCGTATATGAATTGCCAATAAATTATGATAACGTAAATTCTTATGGTTGATTGTCATATTTTGCCATTATTGGATATGGGTGGCGGGCATCTGTAAATTATGAATGGGAAGTGTAGCCTACGGCTTCTTCATTTAACCTCTTAGTAATTTTCCTACCAGATATTCTGCTTTAAATACCCACCCCACATCATGAGCGAATGATTAAGTTGCAAAGAACACTGATGAAAAAAATCGCCTTATTAACGGCATTTTCAGCCAATATGCTAAGCCATAGAAACTCCACACAAGTTGTCCCTGGTTTGGATGGTAAGTTGGGGTAGAGCCGGTGATTTTACAGGAAGTAACATGATGTTGAAATTGAAAATTTTAATAACAGGCTGTGTTTAATCGATGAGTGTTATCTTTAGCGCTGGCACAATGGTCTTCTCAATTCTTCGGCTCCAGATTAACGATAACTTTCAAACACTAAATCCAGTACCTTCAGATTTAATGGATATATTGGGGTAATTTGCTGTGGTCAGGTTAATAGGGGCAGGAAACAACGTTCCTACGACGGCATGCTTAACTAAGGAGTGGTCTACATGAAAAAAATTATATTAGGGAGTCTTTTGATGGGCTTGCCCTTAACCAATGCTTTTTCTGGCGGCATGATGGGCGCTGGTTCGGTAATCGCGACCGATAAGTCCATTGTACCCCAATCAGCCTTTTTTGGAGGGCTAGGAGGGGGCTGGAGCTCGGGCAGTTTTGGTAATCAGGATGTTTATGGGAAAGGAACATCCTATAGCCCTCCTTACGAAACTCATACAGCCCAAGTCGGATCGGCCGCCGGATCAACCAGCCTTGAGCTAAACTCTCAATCGGCCCTGGCGCCAGTAATACAAGTCGGATATTTCAAGCATTTTTCCGGCAGCCAGTGGATGGGGGGCAGTAAACTTTCATACAGTTACTTGGGTATAGGATCTGCCAACAGTCAACAGCAGATCCCGCAAGCGGGTGGATTTACCGAAGATGGAGTGTATACGCCATTCACTGGGAATTACCTTATCCAATCATACCGGCAGACTATTAATCAACAAATATCGCTGATTCCTCTAATCGGCCGATCGTTTGAAAGAAGCTATGTGTATTCGGGAGTCGGTCCGACTACTGTCCAAACAAAGACCTTAATTGAGAACATCACTGGATTCGAGAGCGCTGCAGTTATCCCCACGACTCCTACTGGAATTGGTCTAGGCAAAAAATATTCAACAACCCAATGGTTGTTTGGTGGCGTTGCCATGTTGGGCGCTACTTACTTTATAGATCCCACCTGGTTCCTGGATATAAGCTACACGTACTCGATGACGGGGACAAAAACGAGTCGCTGGGGCGGCCCGTGGACCGACACTGACATTGCGCGCGGTTACGTATCGCGCAGCGGAACGAACACCGGAACTAGTTCTGGAAGTGTGAATGTTCAAGCATTAGTGATAACGATTAACAAGGCATTTTGATCTCAGGGGGATCGGATCATGCGTTCATGTTTTAATCTTTTCTTACTACCTTTTGCTGATATACGCGCGGATTTTTGGACGAAAAAAAGTATTTTTAAGGTAAGCGTTTAATTAACCCCATCTTTCTCAGGCATAATCAGCTCGGGTATGCTTCTCATATCAGTTACTCACCTTACGCACCCACAAGTGTCTTCCCGGGATTTAGAGAAACTTAATCGAGCGCGCGAGATTTAGTTTCTCTTAATGCCCGGGATCTATCCATAATCCGGCTCCGTGCGAACTTATGGATGGATTCCGGGCATTAAGTCTTGCTAAGGCTCGCGCTGCTCGCCAAGCAAGCCTAAATCCCGGGAAGACACTTGTGGGCGCGTAAGGTGAGTCAGTTAGCAACCCAAGATCGATGTTATATGGGAGCAGTTTTTCAAGTTGTTCAATGGTTTCGGCACGATAGATGTTGGCCAGTA
>JAUYSE010000184.1 GCA_030696465.1 Legionellaceae bacterium | reverse complement strand
ATGGGAAAGCTTTGCAGTTGGCACCTGAGAGTGGCGCACATTTGAATAACTATGGAACATTTTTATGTCGTACTGGCAAATACCAAGAGGCAGATGCCTTTTTTGTGAAAGCCACGCAAGATGTGCACTATGTGAATACAGCACTTGCGTATGAAAATGCTGGTTTATGTGCCGAAAATTTTGGAGATAAGATTAAAAGTGCCGCTTATTTTGAAAAGGCACTGATTCAAGACTCACAACGAAAACAATCGTTATATGAGTTGGTGCATATGTATTTACAGCAGGATCAATTAGAACAAGCGTTGCAGTGGTTGCAAAAATATCCAGATACAAGCTTTGCAGATCCTGCGTGTTTAGCGCTGGCGGTAGAAGTAAGTCAGCGTTTAGGAAAAGAAGATTTATTAACATTATATAAATCGCGTTTAAAAAATATCATAATTTGAGGGTTAAAGGGGTAAAATATGACGATTGGATTTGTAGCAGAAGAAGTAGTAAGTGCAGAGATTATAGAAACACCGGGCGCGCAATTGGTACGTGAGCGAGAAAATCAAGGGCTTAGTCAAGAGTATGTTGCGGAAAAACTACATTTGCGCGTGCAGACTATTACGCTTTTAGAATCCGATAACTTTGAAAGCTTGCCAGAGGTGGTTTTTATTAAAGGCTATTTACGCGCGTATGCCAAATTACTCGGTATTTCTCCGGATCCCTTAATGGCAGGTTTTGATCGTTTTGCTTCTCCTGAAAAGAAAATGGAAAGAGCCTCTTGGTTGGTGAGACGAGAAATGCCACAACCAGAAAGACGATGGCGCTTTGCTTCCACAGGTATTTTGTTATTATTGTGTGGCTTAGCTTGGTTCGTTTGGAAACAAAATCAGAATACAACGATGGATACTGAGAAACCTCCAGTTTTGCAACAAGCAGAAGCCAGTGTTGATATGGGGCTCGATAGTAGTCGCATGAGCATGGCTCCAACAGAGTCTGTTATCCCGTCTTTAGGGGCAACAACGGTGGCTGTGGCTGACCAGGAGCTCTAGAATGGCGGATCGGATTCAAGCCGTTCGAGGCATGAATGATATTCTCCCTCAAGACGCTAAGCGTTGGCGAGCGGTAGAGCGTGTATTGATAGACATACTAGAACAGTACGGTTACGAAGAAGTTCGCTGTCCTGTGATAGAGTTTGTACAGGTTTTTGAGCGGGGCGTTGGTGAAGTCACCGATATTGTGGAAAAAGAGATGTATGTTTTCCCGGATCGGAATGGCGAAAAACTAGCTTTGCGTCCGGAAGGTACGGCTGGCTGCGTGCGTATGGGGATAGAGCAGGGTTTGTTATATCATGCTTCTCCAAAATGGTGGTATCTCGGGCCCATGTTTCGCTATGAAAAACCTCAAAAAGGGCGATCGCGACAATTTCATCAGCTAGGTGTAGAAGTTTTTGGAATATCCGGTGCCGCTATTGAGTGGGAGCTTTTTATGTTAACCCAGCGTTTTTGGAAAGCGCTAGGTTTGGCCGATAAAGTCTCTTTAGAAATTAATACCCTTGGGACATCAACAGAGCGAGCTGCTTATAAAGACGCACTAGTGGCTTATTTACGTCAGCATTTTGAGGCTTTAGATGCGGATAGTCAGCGTAGATTAAACTCGAACCCTCTTCGGATTTTAGACAGCAAGAACCCGACGGTGCACTCTCTTTTGCAGGAAGCGCCGCGTTTGTGGGATAGTTTGGGGGAAGAAAGCCAAACTTATTTTAAAACCCTATGTACAGGACTGGATGCGCTTGGAATAGCATATCAGATTAATCCGCGCTTAGTGCGAGGACTCGATTATTATAATCATACTGTATTTGAGTGGACCACCAAAGAGTTAGGAAGTCAGGGCACCATTTGTGGTGGTGGGCGATACGATGATTTAGTGGCACAATTAGGCGGGCAGTCTACCCCAGCTGTTGGTTTTAGTATTGGCTTAGAGCGCTTGGTCTTGTTGGCAGAACAAGTAAAGAATGAAGTTTCTGATAGCGGCTCTCAAATATATTTTGTATTGGTGCCAGATGCGATGATTGCAGCGATGCAATTAGCCGATCAATTACGAGAACTAGGGTATGTCGTGCACGTACCATCAGCAGGTGGATCGTTTAAAAATCAGTTTAAAAAAGCGGATAAAAGCGGTGCAGAGATAGCACTGGTGATTGGTGAGCAAGAGTGGCAAGAGCACTCGATAGGTATAAAATACTTGCGTCGAGAACAAGCCCAAGTCACGCTTCCGAAAGATCAGTTGTTAGAATTTTTACATAGGGAGCTTTCATGTCGGCACATTTAGATGAACAAGAACAAGTAGAACGTATTCATCAATGGTTCAAAACCTATAAAAAACCGCTGTCTATTGTGTTTGGCTTGGGCGTGCTGACGATTGGGATATATCAATATTGGAGTTGGCATCGTACACAAGTGCTGACGTTGGCATCTGAATCCTATGAGCACTTGATGGCGGCTGTTTCTACGCAAGAAAATGATAAAGCACAGGCGTATGCGCAGTCTTTATTACATCAAGGTAAAGGCCTGGTGTATGCAGACATTGCTGGATTATGGTTGGCAAAAAACGCAGTTGATCAAAGTGATTATTCTAAAGCCTTGACTTATTTACAACCGGTGTTACAACATGGAAAAGAAAAAGTTTTCCGTCAAGTAGCACGTCTCAACATGGCGCGTATTTATTTGACGCAAAAGCAGTATGTTTTGGCGGAAAAAAGTTTATCGGTGATAGAAGATACAACATACTCACCATCTATACTGGAGTTACAAGGTGATATCTTGAGGGCTGAAAATCAAGACGAACAAGCATTACAGCATTATAAAAAGGCCTTGCAAGCGTTTCAAGAGTATCATTTGAACACCAGTATTTTAGAAATGAAAATGCATAATATTCTAAAGGTGGCATAATTTTATGAGTCCAATGATGCGTGGTGGTCGAGGTTTATGGGTATTAGTAGGGGCATTGTGTTTGAGTGCATGCTCTGTACTGGATAATTATTGGCTGGGGAAAGATAACACTATAATGCCTTCCGCTTTACCTGAAATAAAAGCTTTATATCATTTTAAGTTACTTTGGACGCATGCAATAGGGGCGGTTTCCTCTAAAGCACAAGATCTTTATGTACAGCCAGCGGCTCGTGGTGGTCGTGTTTGGGTGGCAAGTACACAGGGAGATATCTTCGCATTTCATGCGAAGGATGGTCGCGTTATCTGGACACAAAAAACACATGAGGTGACCACCGTTGGGCCAGTATTAGGCGATGGTTTGGTATTCGTTGGAACCGCCTCAGGGAGCATATTTGCCTTAGATGCTGCGACTGGACATATTCGTTGGCAAAGAAAATTAAAAGGAGATGTTTTTGCAAAGCCGGTGCTCGTTTCTGGCACGCTCATTGTGAAAACAGTAGATGGCCATTTGTATAATTTAGATGCACGTACAGGTAATAAGCGCTGGCGAGTGGATCATGGCGGCCCTCATGTTAGTTTAAGAGCGAGTGCTTCGCCGGTGGTGCAAGATAACACTATTTATGCAACCTATGCGGATGGTCATTTAGAAGCCGTCGATTTAGCGACCGGTCAAGTGAAATGGAATCGTAGCGTGACTTATGCAACCAATACAGGCTTGCTGGAGGGCATGGCAGATATTGATGCGACGCCTATTATTAGAGGTTCTACCATCTATATCGCTAGTTATCAGGGGCTGTTGGGCGCTTTTTCGCTAGAAGATGGTCACTTTTTGTGGCAAAAATCTGTTTCGGTATATAAAAATATGTTATTGGAAGGACAATCCCTGTATTTCATCGATAGCGCAGATACACTGTGGGCGTATGATACTCAACAAGGACGAGTGTTGTGGAAACAAGAAGCATTAAAAGCCAGAGCGGTGACTTCTCCTGTCCGTCTTGGTAATGCGCTGTTGTTAGGGGATAAAACAGGTTATTTACATGTCGTCTCTAGAGAAGACGGTGCGCTTCTGGGACGCACGATGGTGACAGGTCCGATATTAAGTGCGGCGACTACCGTAGGAAATATTGCATTTGTTCAGAGTAGTAATGGGGTAGTGAGTGCATACAGAGTGCAGCCATAATTATAGAGAGTGAGTACGTAAGATGTTACCCGTAATAGTATTGGTCGGCCAACCGAATGTTGGTAAATCCACGTTGTTTAATCGGATGACGGGCACGAGAACTGCGTTGGTTGCAGATTTTCCAGGTTTGACGCGCGATCGACAGTATGGCCGCGCCACATGGCGTGGTACTGAGATCATGCTCGTGGATACCGGGGGTATTGGTGTTGAAGACCATAATGTCGATACTTTGATGGGGGCTCAGTCTACGTTAGCGTTACAAGAAGCAGATTTAATCTTGTTTGTGGTTGATGCTCGCATGGGTAAAACGGCGCAAGAGGAACACATTGCAGAACGACTACGTAAACTGAATAAACCTGTTCTACTGGTGGTTAATAAAGTAGATGGGGTGAAAGATGTAGTTGTTAGTACGGAGTTTCAATCGTTTGGTTTTGCAGAGTACGCGGCTGTTTCTGCAGTACATGGACGCGGAATAGACTCATTATGGTCGTTGATATTAGGAAAATTGCCTCGAGATCGTTTAGCGGAAGCATGGCCAGAAGATACTCCACCACCGGAGGGGATACGTGTCGCGTTTGTTGGACGTCCTAATGTTGGAAAATCTACCTTAATGAATCGAATTTTGGGGTATGAGAGGGTGGTGGTGTATGATTTGCCAGGCACCACT